>CAZQTE010000091.1:0-15908 GCA_964595615.1 uncultured Saprospiraceae bacterium | reverse complement strand
ACAAAGATAATTATGTTAAGAAAAAATTTCATTTAAAATAGTTCGTTTTGATTACCTGAAACTTTTTTTTATGAAAAAAATTCTCCCCCTTCTATTTTCCTTTTTCTTCTTGTATTCTCTTCAAGCCCAAGTTGGTGTTTCGTTGAGTTATAGAAATATCAATGCTCCATATTGGGGCTTGCTATTGGGTGAGAACGAAACCATCTTTAAAAATGGGCATAGCTTTTCAGCTGATTATTGGCTAAAGTTGAATAATGTTAGAATTGACCTTTTGCCAGAAGTTGGGTTCAGTAAATTTAGCAATGAAATATCAGCCATTGGAATATATCCAAAGCGAACATTTATTGCACAGTTTTTCAATTTCCAAATCAACGCAAATATCTATCCTTTAGATTTTTTCAAACAGCACACCGAAAAAGACAGCAGAAATCCGACAGAAAATGTGGCGCGTTCGGTATTTGTACAGATTTCGCCAGGAGCTAGTATGGTTTATTTGAGCTATAGGGCAGCACTTGAAAGTATGCTGTTACCACCAAGGCAAACAGCTTTTTTCATAGGTTTGGGGGCTGGATTTGATATTCACTACAGGAATTACCTGACCCTAACTCCGATGCTGCGTTATCAGCATTACCCTTCTGTACAATGGACGGGATTATCTGAGATTAGAGATGAGTATACAGATGATTTTTTTCGAGAGGATAGTTTTGTAGACCAATTGGCATTTTCGATTCGTTTAGGAGTCTTTTTACAGAAGTAATAATCATGGTTCTCCGTCAAATCGTGTAAAAGTGACATAAAAAAAATAAAAACCTAAGTAATTATTTGATTTTAGCTTTTTCTTTTTTTCCTGTCACGACTTGTCCCGCGCAACGGGACGATTTGACGAAGAACGATAATCATCTAATTTTTGACAATATCGCTCTTTCTCTATCCGTTTTCTATTTTTACAATAAAAGCTATTAGTTTCGTGCAAAATTCGGTAGTGGGTGAAATCGGTGGATACTCACGTGGTGACTCAAAGTCACCTTGTGAGTAAAAGCAATGCATCAGTCGCTTTCACCCATTAACCAAAATTCAACTCTTTTAACTTATTCTCAATATGAAGAATTTACTTCTGCTACTAATAATTAGTATTCCCTGTCTGCTTTCAGCTCAATTTGGTTTACACGCCAGCTATCAAAAAAATACCCAAGTTTCTCAATTTCCTTCTGATGATTTTCCAATCTCTGGTTTATCATTTGGAGTAGACTATACATTTCGTCTAGCACAAAACCGAGTAGAGTTTTTTCCTGAATTAAATTTTAATTCAGTTAAAACAAGCTCGTCAATTAACACCCAAAATGGGACAACAAGCCTTTTAGAGGATAAAGCATTTGGTTTCTATTTCAATACAAATGTCTACATTTTTGATTTTGAAGGAGATTGTGATTGTCCCGTATTTTCTAAGGACGGTAACTTCTTAAAAAAGGGTTTCTTTATACAGCTTTCGCCTGGAGTTAATTACCACAATTACGTACATGAAGAAACCTCCCTTATCGACGAGATAAATACCATAAAAGATGATGATTTTTCTTTCAGTCTCGCTGCTGGTGCAGGTATAGACATAGGTTTATCTGAACACCTCACCATAAGTCCTTACTTTAGAGCACGGTATCACTTTGAAACTGAAATAGAAGGATATGTTGGAGAAGCATCTATTCCTGAAGTATCAGATAACTTTCCAATGTGGCAAATGAATGCTGGATTACGTCTGGGATTTCAATTGACTGATGAATTTACACGCAATAAACGGATGCGTGCACGTAGAGAAAGTAAACGAATAAAAAAATCTAAGAAGCGTCGTTATTAATAAATAATAGAATGATTGAGTAAACACAGCTCAAACGATTTCAAAAAATTTAACGAATAAAACATTAACTCTCTCCTATTCCTTTGTCAAGGTCTGATTTTTGCTTTTATTTGCAGTACGAAATGAGAAACGACATAATAAACTAACTATCATGGCAAAGAAGAAAGCAAGTAAGAGACAATTAGGTGCAGGTGTTGCAGCAGTTTTGGGAGGAAGAAAACCTGCTGCTAAATCTCCTAAAGAAACAGTAGAATTAGTAAAGGAATTGTCTAATACCGTTGCAACGATTTCTGTTGACAAGATACACCGAAATGCAGACCAGCCAAGGACAGATTTTGACAAGGATGCACTAAAAGAACTAAGTGAATCACTACAAGTTCATGGCTTGATTCAGCCTATTACAGTACGTAGTATGGGTGACGGCACCTATCAAATTATTTCTGGTGAACGTCGCTGGCGTGCTTCTCAGTTAGCGAATATGACTGAAGTTCCTGCCTATGTTCGTATCGCGAATGATCAGGAGATGATGGAAATGGCTTTGGTTGAAAATATTCAGCGTGAAGATCTTAATCCTGTGGAAATGGCGACATCTCTAGCTCGCTTAAAAGAAGAATTTAAACTAACTGATGTTGATGTTGCGGCACGTATTGGTAAAAAACGCTCAACGGTAACGGGCTATTTAGGTGTGTTGCGTCTTTCTCCCAATATTATCGAAGGTTTGCGTGGTGGTGATATTTCTATGGGTCATGCTAAGGCTTTATCTGGTTTAGATGATAGAAATTTGGCGCAAACATTTTATACTAAAACAATTGAAAATGGATGGTCTGTCCGTTCTCTCGAAGATGCACTTAAAACTGAAAAAGAGAAGTTAGGAATAGCTAAAAAGTCGGCTGCGCCAAAGGCTTCTTTACCAACAGAATACCAAGCAGTTGTAGATAGCTTACGTGCAAGGTTCGGTTCTAAAAAGATTAATATAAAGTTAAAACCTGACGGAAAAGGTCAAATCGTTCTTCCATTTACAGATACCGATGAGTTGAACCGCTTTTTAGATACTATAGAAGGTGAATAAGCGTTCATAAGTGAAAATTAAAAGTGAGTGGTATTTCGACTCATTTTTAATTTTTATTTCAGCTTTTCTTAATTTTTAAAACATGCTCAGAAGTCTTTTTTTCTTACTTTCATTAGCATTCTCTCTAAATCTTTCCGCACAAACCGACTCTATTTCTATCTCAGAAATACCTACATCTATAGACTCAACTATTATTGACTCCTTAGCAAACGGTGTAAAAAAAGACAATCCTCTCCGTAAATTTCTTTCAAAACCTGACGGATTTCCTCAACCTCGTACTTCTCTGATATTATCATTTGCTCTGCCTGGTGCGGGACAAGTTTATAATGGAAAATGGTGGAAAGTACCAATTGTTTATGGTGCAATAGGTGGTTTGGGCTATTTAATCAATGATAATTCACGGAAGTATATTCAACTACGTACGGCCCATAAACGAAATCAAGCTAATTTAACTCACGATTTCTCAGGAACACGATTTGACTCTGCCTCTGCTCTAAAATCAGAGCGAGATAAATACGATAAAAATCGCCAATTATCCTATATCGGTTTAGTCGTCATTTGGCTCATCAATGGCGTCGAAGCCTTTACAGATGCACACTTAATGAATTTTGATGTGAGTGATGATTTGAGCTTAGAATTTAAGCCAGTATTCCACGAAGATTTAAGTCAAGAGACTTATTCTGGAGTTGGTCTTGTATTAAGATTTGGCAAATAACCTTACTGCCCTAAAAGAAATGCCTCTTACCTTTTTTAAGGTAAGAGGCATTTCTTTTAGCTTATATGAGAACTCACATCATCAACGTATCAATGTCGCAAAACTCTTAAATTCAAATGGTTCTCCTCTTGGTCCTGTAAAACTCACATGACAAACGTAAACACCACCAGGGGCGGGTCGTCCAACATTATTTTTCTGACCATTCCAGAGTTCTTCTGGATCTGTTGTATTAAATATCAATTCACCCCATCTATCCCATATCTGTAGATTATAATTGGTCACACCACGTAAGAAACCTTCCCCACCATATTCGTCATTGACCGTATCCCAGTTAGGTGTAAATGCATTCGGAAGATAAAAACGAACATGTGGTTCTACATCTATAAATTGAGTAGTTGTGTCAATACATCCTTCTTCTGAAAATACGACTAATTTCACCTCATGTACTCCTGTATCTGGAAATACATAAGCAGGATTTGGATCTCTAGAAAATCTTTCGCCGTCATCAAACCATTCCCAGTAAGCAGGATAATCCGAAATATCATATAGCTGTATATCGGGTGAAAAATTACTAAAAACTTCTTTCTCATCATATCCAAATTCAGCAACTGGAGGAGGTTTAACCCAGACTAAGTCTTCAAAGGTAGTGTCTGTAACACAGCCAATTGGCGAAGTAATTTCTAAAGAAACAGTATATAAGCCAACACTATCATAAGTATAAGTTGGACTCAAATCTGTTCCAAGTCCACCATCACCAAAGTCCCAATTCGTAATATAAGTTGTATCTACAGGGCTAGAAAGATTTTCAAAAACAATCTCAGCTGGTGGACAGGTAACTGACTCAGAAGGAGATACAAGGATTAAATTAGGCACTGGAAAATAGGTAACGGACTTCAGAGTATCATGCTTACATCCATTCAGGTCTGTCACTTCTAAAGTTACATCCCATAGTGCTGGCTCTTCATATTGAACAAAAGGTTCGGACAAAGAGTCTATTGTTTCGTTTCCAAAATCCCACGCCCAATCTTGTATAGGACCACTCCCAGAGAAAGATAAGTCTTCAAAAAAGACTGGACCAGCAACACAAGTATCATAATCAAATTCAAAATCAGCCGTCAATTCAGGAAAAATATTCACTAAAATATTTGCTGTGTCACCACAATCTGTATCTGGATTCAAAATCAAAACACCTGGATAGAAACCTGTGCTTGGAAAATTAATAGTCGGTTCCCAATCGTAAAAGAAAGTATCTTGACCTAAAAAGTCAAATTGCCAAAACCAATCAGTAATATATTGTTCTTGAGTACTTTCATTTTCAAATGATAAAGTTGTACTCTGACAAGAAGAAAAGTAATAATCTGCTCCTGCAACAACACTATCCGCTGGTACATCAACATTTACTAGTTCTTCACAATCTGTTACATTAAACTGAAAATCACGTTGCAAAACACTTAATAATTCACCATTTCGATATTCATAAGCACAAACTCCCACAACAAACTGTCCCGAAATCGGAGGAATACCCGTAATTTCTCCAGTAGATGAATTGATTGTCACAGCAGGGTCTCCACCAATTGGATTTAAAGCAGAATAACCCGCTTCATATTCGATTGATTCCCAACCTGAAGGAGGGCACGCAGGATTTGGAGTTACACCATCACAATCATCTGTATTACCAGGATTACCCAATACACCAGCGAGTCCTCCACCTTTCAATGGAGCACATAATTCATAAATAATTAAGTCATTATCAATATCAGTAGCTGAGTGGTCAAAATTTAGTGCTGATCCAGCACAAATCACTGTTGGAGGAAAGTTATTAAAAGTTGGACTATTATTACAGACTTCTTGCGACTCTGGCAATATTACTGTAGAAAAGGTTGCACCCGTTTCTTGAGGATTTAATACATTCGTAATATTGTTATTGCGACAACATCTTTGATAAGCAAAAGTATATGACTCTGCTATTGGCCATTCATCAAATGTATAATCAAAAGTATATATTGCCTCCTCTACACAAACACTTGGAGGTATAATTACACAAGGATTATCATTCGGCGGGTCAACATCTGTAATAGATTCGTATTGAACAAATAAAGTTTCTATTTCTTGGTCATTGTCTCCTTGAAATATACTTACAGGTGCATTGAAATCAAAGTTTGCAGCTTGTTCGTCGCTACAATCTCGATACATTTTAATAGTAAAAGTATAAGAACCATTTCCATTGCAAACGTAAGACATTACACCACCAATAATGTGTCGTGCATGAATACTAGTTAGAGAGAAAATTGTAAATACTACAAATAAGTAAAGCTTTTTATTCATTTTACAGGAGTTAGTGGCAAAAACAGAGGCTCTAATTTAGATTAAATTTCTGGTTGTCAACTACCCTTGTCTATTAATGTTTAGCATTTTACAAAAAAAAATCACTTTTGGTCCTTTATAGGCATATTTTGCCCTTATAATTTCTAATTTACAACTAGTCTTTGCGGACTAATACTGTTTTCGCCTATCGTTTTTATTATATAAACTCCATTATACAAATTACTAATATCGATTAAATTATTTCCAGTGACTAAGTTATATTCAGCTACTTTTTTTCCAGCAATATCAATAATTTTAATCTCTAAATCTCGATTGTGTTCTCCCAAATATTCAATTGAAACTGCGTCACTTGCAGGATTTGGATACACATTTAAAATTAAGCCTTCTTTCGAAATTTGTGCTTCTTTAATTTTAGAGTATTTAATTTCTCCTGAATAATCAAGCATCCGTAAGCGATATTGATATTTAATTCCCTTTTCTACAAATTTGTCTTCAAACTTATAAGTGTTTTGTAGATTTTGACCATTAGAAATTTCTACTCTTCCAATCCAATCAAAATTTGTTGCCCCTTCTTCTCTTCTTTCAATTTCATAGCCCGCAATATCCTGTTCGTAAATAGCCTCCCATTCTAACATAATGGTCTTTACTTGAGCTCTTGCACTAAAACTAAGTAATTCTAATGGAAGCGCACTATTACCTTCTCCTGGGTCTGCTGCAATATAATCTTCTATACAAATTTTTAAAGACCAGTTTTGTAATACTCCAACGTAATCGTCACCACCAAAACTATCATTTAATTTTAATCTCCAATCTCCATTCGTTAACTCTGTATCAAAATCAGATAAAGTACCAGCTGGCTGATATTCATCACCTCCGCCCAAAGGGTCACAACTAACCATAGCTAAAGTATTGGCAGCATTATCTTTTAAGCTCAACGAAAAATCTTCATTACTTCCACATAAACCAGACCATAAGGTCACCTCTGTCGCACCTGGACTAATTAAACTAGCAGTAATATCTGAAGACCAGAAATGAATCCCGTACACATCTAAAACTTCTACAGAAGCAACTGTTCCTTCATCAGCAATAGTCAAATCAGAATAAGCATCACCTCCATCATTAAAACTCATATCTAAACTTTGCACATAAGTAGTGCAAAAATGTGTGGTAAAAATAAGAGGAATAGACCACTCTCCTTCTCCACAATCTGCCAGTCCTCGGACTCTCCAAAAATAGGAAGTTGCAGATTCTAAGTCTTCTGTCAAACTATGTGTGGTTGCTAAACTTTGTTCTATTACATCAATAGTAGTAAAACTTGGGTCAGTTGATATCTGTAATTCGTATCCTGTTGCATTGGAAGCGGCGTTCCAAGTAAAAGTTGGTCTCAATGCAATATTCTCCTCATTATTAGTTGGACTGACTTGAATTGTATTTCCTGGTTTCGTTCCTAATTGCATAATAAAATCAATACTTTTGGGTGTTGCACCACCTGCTATAGGCGTTCCATTCAAAGTCATTAAATAATCAGCAATTGCAAGACTAGAAGTCCCTGAAATGGTCATTTGTACAGTGCTACCAGGAGTAATCGGGTTACCTGAAAAATTAACTGTTACATCAGTAGGTGCATCAGATACACTAAGCAATATTGGAGAGGAATAAGAAGATATCGATCCTACTGTAATATCATAAATAGCATCATCTCCTCCACAAACACTGTTTTCAGGATTATGTATCGCAAGAGAAAAATCAGAACTACCAGCTGCAATCGTAAAATCATTATTTGAAATATCAAAAAAGACATTACCTACAGACTTAACCATAATCTTGGCGGTACTTGTAGTTCCCTCAGGAATTGTTACTCTTGCACTTCCATCATTGTCTACATTTGTGACTAGTAATGTAGGATAGCTTAGTCCACCATCATAAGACAATAATATATCTACTTTAGAACAATTAATTGGAGTGGCATCTGTATTCGCAACATCCCATGTGACAGTCTGTCGGGAACCTTCAGTCCATGAAATCCCTGTATTACTTGGTACATTTACTACAAATGGCCCTGCTGTTGCATCTACAGAAACTAGCATATCATCAAAAGCGAAACAACCTGCGGAAGTATTACTGTTATCTCGTACTGTCAAGCGAAAATTTAAATCGCGACTCACTGCTGGCAAAACTTCCCAAGTCGTCGCCCCACCAGTAGCTAAATCATTTAAATTAGGAAAAAAGCGAACGCTATCCGTACTTGGTAGGTAACTGCGAAAAGTCGGTCCTTCTATTGAGGTGTTTACTGGGCTTTGAGTAACCATTTCATTATCCATTTGTTCCCAACAAAAAGTAAGCGCATCTCCGTCTACATCCGAACCAGAACCTTCTAGATAAAAGGGAGTTGAAATAGGAATAATTAGGTCGTTTCCTGCATTAGCTTCGGGTTGATTATTTATAGAGGGAATAATAGTTGCACAGCTGCTTCCTGAACTTCCATTCAAAAATGCATTTATTTGAAATAAACTAATTGCATGAAAATAAGCATCACTATTAGCCTGAACGTTGGGAGAACAAGTACCTGCATATCCCATTATTGTTGACCCACTTCCTGGTTCGAATGCAGAAGCTGTAGAGATATTACCACCACAAGAGTTATTAAAAGTATGACTTGCTCCAAATTGGTGTCCGATTTCATGAGATAAGAAGTCGATATCAAAAACATCGCCTTGCGGCACACTTAATCCTGTTACACCTCTCGCCTTGTAATTCTCGTTACATGGAGAATTTAGGGAAGCAACACCGCCTGCCGCCGTGCTTACAACGTGTCCAATATCAAAATTAGTCGTACCTATCACAGATGTAATATTCGTTTGGTTTTCAGCCAGCATGGCTGATGGATTATTATTGGTGTATGGGTCTGTTGCTGCGTTGTAATAAAAAAGTGCTTCCATTCCATTAACTAAAACCAAACGAACACCTAAATCTCTCTCATAAATTTCGTTAACTCTATTAATTGAAGTAGTAATTGCTGAAAGGACTAGAGCTTCATCTGCCGGACTCGTCGCGGAGAAAAATGCGGAATATTCCGCAGTAGCAGCAACTGCTAATCTATATCTTTGAAAACCACAATTTGATGTTTTTAAGCTTCCTTCATCAAGAATTTCCTCAACTAATTCATCTTGTGCATGACAAGTATGTACTTCTTCATTGATTAAGTCTTTGCGATAATAAGAAATATAATTGCCAGAATTATTTTTATCCACAGGGTCAATATATACCATTTCCTTTTCTAGTCTGATGACTACCCTCAATCCGTGTGCAGTATAATCAAAGCGAATAGTTTCATGTGGATTTTTAACTCCTACTCCTAGATAAGTTTTGATATTAGGAAAAGCCGCCGCTAATTCACTTTCCATCATAGAATATTCTACGACTTTAAACTCCGCTTCTGAGCCATTTGGCATTGGAAATGATAAAATAGTTGAACTATTGATTGGATTAAGCTCTGTTTCATGTGGGATGTTAGAAGTTTTCTGAGCGAAAATATCCGCATCTAAATGAACAGTTCTAAAAGACTGGGGGCTAATGAATAATTCTTCTTTATTTATTAGGCCTGCTTCTATATCTTCAAAGATTTTAAATTCTTGGGCATGAGTAAAATGAATAAAGAAAAAGGTACATAGGAAGGCAATAGTGATTTTGTTTATTTGTCTTGTCATCTCGCGTAAATTTGGTGTTTTCTATTTAGAAGAGAGGGAAGTTAATTTTACGGGAGGAAAAGTTAAATCAATTAGAGAGGAGTGTTCTGAAAAACTAATACAAAGATATTTACAATTGGTATGGAAGTCACTCTTTATTGACCCGAAAGCAAGCTTTTACTGGATTCTACATTAAAATTTGTGACATTGAATTAGACATCTTATGTAGAAAATTTAAGATATCAATTAGATGAACGTACTTGAAATAAAGGTTCTTTATGATTTTGGTTGGTAAATCAAAGGACGCTACTCAAAAGGTGACTTTGAGTCACCTTTTGAGTAACTGATGTCAAACTTTACCAACCGATTTCATAAAGAACCAAATAAAGCAAAGTAAGGACAAAATCTCGAATCTTATAATTCATTCAGAAAAGCAAGTTTAGAATAAACTCTAACATTACTTATGAATTGTAAAATATAATTATTATCTTTGCGCCGCTTTTTGAGGTAGCAGACAATACCTATAGACAAAGTCTGCGGAACGATGCAAGATAACTATTTCATTATCAGATATTTTCGTATCCTCTTCCGAGTAACCAACTCAGTAATCGGACAAAAAAGACTGAATACTTTTTTGTCTAAAAACAGTATCAATTATGGATGCTATTAAGTTTGTACAAGAACAAAATAATCAGGCAACAGATTTGCCAGATTTCCGCCCAGGTGACAACGTAGTCGTTAGTTACAAAATTCGCGAGGGTGAAAAAGAACGTATTCAGGATTTCCGTGGTGATGTCTTGCAAATTAGTGGTGAAGGTTTGACTAAAACTTTCACAGTACGTAAAATGTCAAGCGGTGTAGGTGTAGAACGTATCTTCCCTCTTTCATCTCCATTAATTGCAGGTGTAAGAGTAACTAAGCGAGGTAAAGTCCGTCGTGCTAAGTTATTCTACTTACGTGGACTTGTAGGTAAGAAAGCTCGTATCAAAGAGAAGACTTTCCGCAAATAAGAACATTTCAAGTTGGTTATCCAACTCTGATTTATATAACTTAAAGGTTAAGAAATTTTGAAGCCTGCTACTTTTACTAAGTAGTAGGCTTCTTTTTTGATTTTCAGAGTCAAATGTCAAACAAAAGTTAAAGCCCAATAAAATTATTTCCTAACACTAATAGAAAACGTCTTTACATTAATCGTTAAAGCGGTTTATATTTACGAAATTCGCATCTTTACTAAATCATCTGATAAAATAGAAGAAAAAAAAGAAATACAAGAAGTTCCGCGCAGTGTTTTTATAGCTCTGCTTTTTAACGTATTACGGATTGCACGTAATGTGGTGGGGTTTCTTTTGCTAATTTTTGCTTTAATATATTTCATTCTACAAATTCCTGCCGTTCAAAATGAAGCTGCGAAACGAGTTACTAAAACTCTCTCAGAGGAATTAAATACAACCGTCTCCCTTAAAAATATTAGTATTGAGTTTTTTGACAAATTGGTTTTGGACGAATTTTATGTTGAGGATTTGAATGGTGACACCCTACTCTACAGCGGTCAGTTGAAAGCAAACATCAATACATCTATTCCTGCACTTTTGCGTCGCCAGTTAGAAATCGAAGAAATTACCCTCTCCAATGGCTCTTTTAATATAAGACGAGACTCTGCTGACCAAGTAAATAATCTAGGTTTTATTCAAGAATATTTCGCAAAGCCAGATACAACAGTTCTTTCCGATACTACTTCTAAGGCTCCCTTTCACTTGAATGTTAAAGCTCTCTATCTTAACAATCTTACCTTTAATCGTTCTAGTTTTTGGGACGGAGAAGATATTTCTGTTAATGTAGGTAGAGGAGAAATCATTATCAATGAACTCAATCTACCAGAAGGACGGTTAGATGTAAAGTCTGTAACTGTTTTAAATCCATTTGTTGATTTGAAACAATACAAATGGATAGACTATGAATACGAAAATAAACCTCGTTCTCAATTTCTTGTTACGGTAGAGCGCATAGATATTGGTGCAGGACAGTTTGTTCTTAATAATTCGCGGCGGACAGAAAATAAGCTGACAGATGACAATACACTTGATTTAGACTATTTACGTGCGTACGATATAGACTTAGGTGTTAATGATTTTCGCTATCAAGACTGGACTTTTGCAGGAGAATTAGAAAGTTTAACTGCTAAGGATAAGAGTGGATTTGTCGTAGAAAATTTCTCCGCTAATGAAATTAAAATTTCTGATCGTCGCGCGGAACTGAACGGAATGCGCATTTTGACTCCAGATAGTAATTTGGGAGATACTATAATTTTTAAATATCGCAAATTTCCTGATTGGCGAGAGTTTCCTAATAAAGTCCTCATTGACGCACGCTTTCACAATGATGCAATTGTTAGGGTTGGAGATATTATGGCATTTGCGCCAGCATTGGAAAACAATCCATTCTTTCGTAGAAATAGAGAAGAAATAGTCAAGATAGACGGTAAAATTAGTGGAAAAATCAATAACCTACGCGGTCGTGATTTAACCATATCTCTTGCAGAAAATACCTTTTTAAAAGGTGATTTTAATAGTAGAAATCTAGCTGTAAAGGATGAGCAATATCTTGATTTGCGTTTACAACGTCTAGTCACAGATATTTCTACCATCAAACAAATCATACCCAATTTTCAACCACCAGAAAATTTCGATAAACTTGGACATATTGATTTCAAAGGGGAATTTAATGGTTTCTTTGTCGATTTTGTTGCCTATGGTGACTTGCGCACTGACTTGGGGCGTGCAGAATTAGATATGCGGATGAACCTGCAAGAAGGTAGGGAAAAAGCAAAATATTCTGGGGAACTGTCTTTGACCGATTTTGATTTAGAACGCTGGACAGATAATCCTAATTTTGGAAAGGTAACTTTTGTCTCTCAAGTAAAGAATGGTATTGGTCTAACTGGTGCTACAGCCCAAGCAGAACTTACGGCTGCTATTCAGAACTTTACCTTTAAAGGCTATACCTACGACAACCTCAATGTGTCGGGTAATTTAAAAGAGCGTTTCTTTAATGGTGATTTTAATATCAATGATGAAAATTTAGTATTTGATTTTGACGGAAAGGTAGACTTCACACGTCCAAAACCCTTATTTGATTTCACTGCAAATGTAAAAAAGTTAGCATTACTTCCCTTAAATCTCGCAAAGAAAGACTTGGTATTGGCAGGTAAAATAAATCAATTATACCTAGAAGATACAAAGGTTTCAGACATTAAAGGAAATGCAAATATTAGTGATTTTAGCATCGTTCAAAATGGACGAGATACCTTCGCACTAGATACAGTTTCTATCCTATCTGAGATTGATGAGCAAGGAATGAAACGTTTCTTTCTAGACTCAGATATCGCTCGATTAGAACTCGAAGGCTTATTTGATTTGAGCAAAATACCACAAACTTATACTAGTTTCTTCGCTAAAAATTTCCCAGAATTTGCTCAGCGTCTAAATGTAAAACAAGATACTTCTGTCAGTTTTCTAACACAAGATTATACTTTCGATATCGACATTTATGACAGTAAAAATTTCAATAGATTGATCCATCCTGGTCTTGGCAATTTAGCGAATATCCGAGCAGACGGAAGGATTAATAATCAACTGGATTTGCTAAAGTGGGGAATTAATGTGCCCATTTTACAATTCAACAATATTACACTATCCGATATTAACACTTATGGAGAGACAGAAGGCGATGAAGGAAACTTGAATTTTGAAGTTTTTGATACTCAGATTAGAAATATCAACATTCCTCCTTTTAAGTTAATGTCAATAGTAGATAGCGATACGGTGGATTTTGCTTTAAATCTAATCAGCAACTCTGAACTCTTAGACAACATCAACTTAGATGGCCAAATTTATCCTAACGGAGAATATACTGAACTTACACTCAATAAATCAGCTTTAATTTTCTTGTCTGATGTTTGGAAGATAGAGGAAGGAAATTATTTACGAGCAGGAAATAATCGTATTGAGGCTAAGAATTTCAAATTAACCAGTGAAGGACGAGAAATCTCCTTAAACACTGTCGGCGACAAGGGCTTAGAGATTAGCGCAGAAAACTTTGACTTAAAGTTCATTAATGAAATCTGGAAAGAAGATAGATTTGATTTAGCAGGTCCATTTACCTTTAATATCAGTGCCGACAATGTTTTTAAACTACAAGGTTTAAATGCTTATGTAGAAGCCGATACCTTCTTGATAAATAATGATGATTGGGGAGTTTTACGCTTAGATGCGAATGCAAAGAGTATCAAAGACAGATTCAATACTTACTTAAATCTATATCAAGAGACTAATGGACGTCAACTATTAATTGAAGGCTATTATAACCCCATTGACTTGTATATAGAACCTGGAAGTGTAGGTTTTAATACCGAAGTTCCTAACTATTTGAACTTGGATTTTAATTTATCCAATTTCCCTCTATACATGTTAGAATATTTGATTCAAAATGGAATAACTGATACTCAAGGAAGTATTGACGCTAATTTTAAAATGAAAGGCAAACCCAACCGTCTAGTTATGGACGGAAAGGCAGAAGTAAATGATTTAGGTGTAACTGTAGACTATCTAAATACACGATACTTCGCTGATAAGCAAACACTTATCTTGCGAGAGAACATGATTGACGCCACAGGAACTTACATTACGGATCAATTAGGTAATAAAGCCAATCTTTTTGGAGGCTTAATCCACAATTACCTAAGAAATTGGGAGCTTGCTGTAACTGCGTCAAGTGATAATTTCTTATTCTTAGATACAGAAAAAGATGACAATCCATTGTATTACGGCTATGGAATTGGTGAAGGTACCGTTTCATTTACGGGTAGTTTTAGACGCACCAATATTGATATCAGAGCAGTGACTGGCAATGGAACGGTTATGTCCATTCCTATTAGTTATGAACAAGAAGCGGAGGAGGTTAATTTCATTAAATTTAAAACTAAAACTAAAAAGAAGGTTGTTTCTATTAATGAAAACGAGAAAAAACAATTGGACGCAGGCGGAGAAATATTAGGAATTAATCTCAATATGGATTTAGAGCTAACAAATGCCGCAGTCATGAAAATGATTTTTGATGAGCAGGCTGGTGATATTATCGAAGGTAGAGGGAATGGAAATATTGCACTGGCAGTGCCGCGTGGATTGAATGAATTTACAATGTTTGGTAACTATGAGATAGAGTCTGGAGAATATTTATTTACACTCAAGAATATTGTAAATAAGCCGTTTGTAGTGAGAAGAGGTGGGACAATAGTTTGGACTGGAGACCCTTTTGGAGCAGATATAGATTTGGTGGCAGAATATAAAGACTTGTCTGTAGCACCTTTTCACTTTATTCAAGAGTTTTTGGTTGGTACGACTTCAAATGTCCAACGATTGGCAACCCGAGCTACGCAAGTAGACCTAAAAATGAATTTAAAAGGAGAGTTGCTAAAACCAGATATTAGTTTTGATTTCGAATTTCCAACTTTAAAGGGAGAACTAAAAACCTATGTAGATTCGAAAATGCGTACTATAGCTAGCAATCCCAACGAGTTAAATAGACAAGTATTTGGACTAATTGTGGCTGGTCAGTTTTTGCCAAACTCTACTACAATATCTGATAGTGGTATTGCTATTGGAATTAATACGGTTACAGAGATGCTATCTCAACAACTATCTCTGTATTTAACTGATTTGGTTTCGGGTTGGCTAAAAGATGATGGATTAATAAGCGGAATTGATTTTGATATTGCTTACAGCCGTTTTCAGGGAACGAGTATTGATGATAATGTTTCAGGTAAGGCAAATAATGAGCTACAAGTTCGTTTAAAAAATTACCTGTTTGATGAGCGTGTTGCCGTCTATGGTGGTGTGAATATTGATTTGGATAATCAGGAAGGTGCGCCTATTAATAACTCAGGTGCATTTTATGCTGGAGATTTCGCTATTGAATACTTTCTATCTGCTGACAAGCAATTTAAGATTAGATTTTACCAAAGTATCCAACCTGATATAGCTGGTGGTAAACGTAATAAAACAGGGGTTGGACTCTCCTATCGTAAGGAATTTAGTTCATTTTCCGATTTTTTGAAGGGTTTGAAAAAAACTACTGAGGAATTGAAAAAGGAGGATGATTAGTTCTATAAAAAATCCCGAACCTTTAATTTTAAGGTTCGGGATTTAATTTTAGGTAATGGGTTAAAATGGTGGATGCTCACGTGGTGACTCAAAGTCACCTTGTGAG
>CAZQTE010000090.1:0-15913 GCA_964595615.1 uncultured Saprospiraceae bacterium | reverse complement strand
GGTACGCGTTACTGCGCGAATAACTGCCCTTACAAAGTACGTCGTTTCAACTGGTTGGATTACACAACAGCGGATTTATTCCCAGCGAACGAAGCAGACTTCAACGGCGAAGACGGTATTCCTTACGGTGCAGACAACTTAACACGTATGGTATTAAACCCAGACGTTACAGTTCGTTCACGTGGAGTTATCGAAAAATGTTCTTTCTGTGTACAACGTATCCAAGAAGGTAAATTGACTGCAAAACGCGAACAACGTGGCTTACGCGACGGTGAAGTGAAAACTGCATGTCAAACTGCTTGTCCTACAGGTGCAATCACTTTCGGCGATATGAACAACAAAAAATCTGCTTTGATGCAAAACGTTGACGGTGACTTAAACTACCGTGTTTTGGAAGAAATCAATACGCAGGCGTCTGTTTATTATTCTGCGAAGGTTGTTAATCGCGACAGCGAATTGAGTTGATAGTTGGTGGTTGTTAGTTGGTAGAAAAAGTTGTTAGTTGATAGTTGTTAGTTGGTGGTAAGCAATTGCTTTACCTTGGTTGAGTATTGTGAAGTTTTGATTATCATACTTTGTAACAACATTGAGAGAAAAGGAAATCATTCCTTCGTTTTTATTTCTACATACTAATAAACTTTTAACTATACACAAAATGAACTACAAGGATTTAGATGTATGGAAGGAAAGTAAAAAGTTAGTGGTAGGTATTTATAAACTTACAGCGGACTTTCCTGACAACGAGAAATATGGCATAACCAATCAAATGAGAAGGGCTGCCGTTTCTGTTCCTTCAAACATAGCAGAAGGAAATGGGAGACAATACAAAAAAGAAACTATTCAGTTTTTGTATATTTCCAAAGCTTCTTTATTCGAATTAGAAACGCAGTCGATTGTTGCTTATGAGCTTGAAATGTTGAGCGAAGAAAAGCTTAATCGAATTGTAGCACAAATATCATTGTGCATAAGACTCATCGTAGGATTAATAAAATACTACGAAAAGAGAGATGATTTAAAATAAAATTTTTGGTAATGAAAAGAGGTAGCTTAACAACTACCAATTTTCAAATTATCAACTACTATATTGTACGTTTAGATAGATGGTTAAGGCAGCCTAACAACTACCAACCACCAACTATCAACTAAACAAAAAATAATGAGTGCAACAGTATCTCCGATAAGAGAGCCTTTAATCACAGGCAGCAAAACATATCACCAAATTACAGAAGACCTCTGTTCCCCAACGGAACGGACACCTTCTACTGCATGGGTAATTGCTTTTATCCTTGCCGTAACGGGTTTGGCGATGTATGCAATTTGTCTTGTTTGGACAATATGGCAAGGTATCGGTACATGGAATTTGAACCGTACTATCGGTTGGGGATATGATATCACCAACTTCGTATGGTGGGTAGGTATCGGTCACGCCGGGACCTTAATCTCTGCCATTTTGCTCATTTTCCGTCAGAAATGGCGGACAGGGGTAAACCGTGCCGCAGAAGCCATGACCATTTTCGCCGTAGTGTGTGCGGGACAATTCCCATTGATACACATGGGACGTTTGTGGTTAGCTATCTTCATTTTCCCTTATCCAAACACACGTGGACCATTGTGGGTAAACTTCAACTCACCACTTTTGTGGGACGTTTTCGCGATATCTACTTATTTCACAGTATCATTATTATTCTGGTACATGGGATTAGTTCCAGATTTCGCTACTGTACGTGACCGTGCAACAGGATTACGCCGTAATATTTACAACTGGTTATCATTTGGTTGGACAGGTAGTGCTAAGCACTGGCAACGTTGGGAAGCAATGGCACTTATCTTAGCAGGTTTGGCGACGCCATTAGTACTTTCTGTACACACGATTGTATCATTTGACTTTGCTACTTCTATCATTCCAGGTTGGCACACGACTATCTTCCCTCCTTACTTCGTAGCAGGGGCGGTATTCTCAGGGTTTGCAATGGTACAGACGCTGATGATTATGACGCGTAAGATTTTGAACTTGAAAGACTATATTACTTTGGAGCACATCGAGTCGATGAACAAAGTAATCTTGTTAACAGGTACTATTGTAGGTGTGGCATACTTAACTGAGTTGTTCATTGCATGGTACTCTGGATATATCTACGAGCAATTTGCTTTCTATAACCGTGTATTCGGACCTTACTGGTGGTCGTACTTTGGTATGATGTCTTGTAACGTATTATCTCCACAGATTTTCTGGTCTAAAAATATGCGTCGTAATATTTTCGTGACATTCGTCATGTCTGTATTCGTAAATATCGGTATGTGGTTCGAGCGTTATGTAATTATCGCATCGACATTATCTCGCGATTACTTACCGTCAAGTTGGTCTTACTACTGGCCTTCTGGTATTGAGATTGGATTATTCGTAGGTACACTTGGATTATTCTTTACATTATATTTGCTTTTCGTACGTGTGGCACCAGTTGTTGCAATTGCAGAGGTGAAGAGTATTTTGAAATCAAGTGGAGACCAATACACTCCAAAAACAAGAGAGCAAGTAACTGGTCAAAAGCACGAAGCTCACTAAGGAGTAATTTTGAATTTAGAATGCTAAATTAGAATGTATCTTTTATGGGTAATCAATTTGGCAAGTTTATTCAAAAAGTAAAATAAAGAAAAGATTAGAACTGGCAATTGGGTTTATGTTTATACAAAACAAAAATTGTCATTTTAAATTGTCTTAGAAAAATATAGTCAAAAATGGCAAATTCAGGAAAAACAAAAGTGCTTTACGGTTTATATGGCGACGACGAAGTTTTGTTGTCGGCAATATCTGAAGCGAACAAAAGGCACTTGGACATCATGGATGTTTTTACTCCATTTCCAGTACACGGTTTAGACCCCTTGTTAGGATTGGAAGAAAGCCGTTTGCACCAAGCAGGATTTATCTACGGTGCATTAGGAACATTGACTGCCTTTTTGGGTATGTCTTGGATTTTTACGCGCGATTGGCCAATCATTTTTGGAGGTAAGCCGTACTGGTCAGTTCCAGCATTTATTCCGATTACATTTGAGTTGACAGTATTGTTTGCGAGTATCGGAATGGTTGTTACTTTTTATACCATTTGTGGTTTGCGTCCAGGAGTTACAAATCCTACTTTGGATGACCGTATTTCTGATGACAAATTCTGTGTAGCTTTTGATACAACGAATGCTTCTGAGGCAGAAGTTGAAGAGTTGAAAGGCTATTTTCAAGCAACAGGAGTAGAAGAAGTTAACACAAAGTGGCTTTAAAGTTTGTTGACAGTTAATTCCGATAGCTATCGGAGTCAGTTGTCAGTCTGCTTTAATTTGTATTTTGTATAAATTTGTATAGTGTATGGTTTGTGGTAATTACTGAGACGTTTGACTGTCAACTAACAACTGCCAACTATCAACTAATTCATAGATAATGAAAAATATTTTCGCAACATTTTTAGCTCTTATCGCACTTACTGCTTTTACAGCATGTGGGGACGATGTGCAAAACCCTGGAACTGAGTACATGCCAGACATGGGACACTCCATTGCACAAGAGGCAAACGTTTTGACTGAGTATTACTATAATACTTGGGATGAAAAGAGTACAATCAAGTTACGTGATTTGCAAGAGCGCAACATGCCAGTAGAAAATACTGTACCCCGTGGATATGCAGGAGTTGCTTTTGCTAATGGTAATACAAAAAATGTAATGGCGGCATTGCAAGGGCAAGATGATAATAACTCGATTGCTGTTCCAATGAATGGTAGTGTACCTTATTATTATGATGATACAGAGGAAGAGCGTCTACGTGCGACGGCTGAGTTGCAAGCAAATCCTTTCCCAATTACAGAAGAAGGTATGTTACGCGGACAGCAGTTATATAATACATTTTGTGGAATCTGTCATGGAGCGAAAGGAGATGGTAATGGTTGGTTAGTGGATGAAGCTAATGCGAACGCTAAATACCCAGCAGCACCAGCAAACTTCCTTTTGGATGAACATATTAATTCTTCAAACGGACGTTACTACCACGCTATCATGTACGGTAAGAATGTAATGGGTGCATATAAGGATAAGATTTCTTATGAAGAACGCTGGCAGGTTATCCACTACATACGCTCATTGCAAGCGAAGGAGAAAAAAGTGGATTACAATGCAGACAACAATACTTTGAACCCTGCTTACGGTACGCCTGGTGCGAGCGCTAAGCAACAAATGGCTGATGTAATGTCTGTAGGCAGTGAGCCAATGGAAGAAAAATTAGATCCAGGTACTGATGTTGCGCCTTTGGAAGAACCAAAAGGTGGAACTGAAACTCATGGAGATCACGATCATTCTGGAGATAATCACGGAGACCACGACCACTAGGAAATTTGTATAAACAAAATAGAAAATAGAGCAGATTTTGAAGAGGTAACAAGAATTAGATAAAAAATGTTAGAATAATCTAACATGTAAAATCTAAAGTCTTACATCTCAAAAATCAATAATAAAATACGGCATGAACCAATTTATTTTTGAAAGTAAGCATAAGACTGTCACCATAGGGATGATGATTGTCGGTGCGCTTTGCCTGGTTTTGAGTTTCTTTATGGAACCTGCGGCTTTAACTGCAACAGGGGCAGACGGTGTTGTTCATAATACACACGCGCGTTTTTGGACGAATTTCTTGCATAACTCTGTGTTTTTTACAGGAATTGCATTCATTTCATTTTTTGTAATTACAGCATCTGTCACGGCTTACGCAGGCTGGTTTGTTGCATTTAAGCGTCTTTGGGAGGCATTTGGTTCGTTTATGATTTTTGGTATGGGGCTTTTATTGATTGTTGCCGCTGCAAACTGGCTTCATGCAAATCACCTGTATCACTGGGCTGGTGATATTGAAGGAGACCGAATATTGGAAGGAAAGTCTGGCTTTTTGAACAATTACTGGTACACATTCGGTACGTTAATTATCATTGGTACTTGGTATTTCTTTTGGTCAAAAATCCGTAGTATTTCTTTAGACGAAGATGTAAACGGAACACGAGACTTCGAACACCACAAAAGGATAAGAAAATGGTCAGCTATTTTTATGCCGATTGCTGGTTTTACAAGTGCTGCAATGATATGGCAATGGGTTATGTCTGTTGACGGTCACTGGTATTCTACGATGTTTGCTTGGTACTCTACAGCATCTTGGTTTGTATCTGCTATTTCATTGACTATTTTGACAATGATTTGGTTGAAATCAAAAGGCTACTATTCTGAAATTCACGATGAGCACATGCATGATTTGGGTAAATTCCTTTTTGCATTCTCTATCTTTTGGACATATTTATGGTTCTCTCAATACATGTTGATTTGGTACGCAAACAACGGTGAAGAGACAATCTACTTCCGTAATAGACAGGACAATTTCCCTATCTTATTTTACGGGAACTTAATAATGAACTTTGCACTTCCATTCTTGATTTTGTTACGTAATAGTACAAAACGTAAGTATGGTACATTGATTTTCGTCTCTGTATTGTGTCTATTTGGTCACTGGTGGGATTACTTCCAAATGATTAAGCCAGGTGTTATGCATACTGCACAAGAATACGTACACCACGCAGCAGGCGCTGGACATGGAGAAGGTGGACACCATGCTGCTGGATTCGTTTCAGGATTTACAATTCCTGGTTTCTTAGAGCTAGGTGTATTTGTAGGTTTCTTAGGTTTATTCTTTTATGTTGTTTTGACAACCTTGTCAAAAGCGGCACTGGTACCGAAAAACGACCCTTACTTGGAAGAGTCTTTCCATCACCACATTGGTTACGGTGGAGGTCATGAGGTACACCATTAGATTTTTATTTAGATTAAATCTAAATAAGACTTGACTACTCAACGAAATAGAGCAAATCAAGTTTTAAGTATGTATTTTTGTAAAAAATGAATTTGAAGGCAGGATTTCATACTATATCGTTTGAAAGTCTAAACTTCTAAAAAAATATTAAAGCAGATGATACCATTCATTATTGCGTGTTTTATTTTAATTGCAGTCATTGTTGTTCAAATCGGTCGTGTGAGCGAGTTGTCAGCAAAGATTCGCGGAGAGGAGGAAGCTGAACAAAAAGCTAACGAAGGAACGGCTCGTTTGATGGTGCCATTTATGGTCATCTTTTTGGTTTTGTGTTGTGCTTCTGCATATTACTATAAAAACTGGATGTTAGGATTTGGACCTTTACAGTCTGCATCTGAACATGGTGGTTCTATTGATAGTCTTTTCTGGACGACCACGGTTATTACTGGTATTGTATTTTTTGCTACACAGATTTTATTATTCTGGTTTGCATACAAATACCAACAGAAAGAGGGTAGAGTAGGAGAATTCATTTCTCACGATAACAAATTAGAGGTAATTTGGACAGCGATTCCAGCCGTAGTTATGACTTTCTTAGTTGTAGGTGGTTTGGATGCATGGAACATGATTACAGCTGACGTGCCTGTAGAAGCAACTTCTTCATTGCGTGCGACGGGTGAAAATGAGTTTATAGAAATTGAGGGTACTGGTTACCAATTTGCATGGCATTTACGTTACCCTGGTGAAGACGGTAAATTGGGAACAAAAAATTATAGAAAGATTAATGGTGTTAATCCATTAGGTCAAGATTGGATGGATGAGAAGAACTTAGATGATTTTCACCCGTCAGAAATTGTATTACCAGTAGGAAAGCAAGTTCGTGTACGTATTACGGCACGTGATGTATTGCACAATTTCTATTTGCCACACTTCCGTGTGAAAATGGATGCTGTACCTGGTCTTCCGACATACTTCGTCTTTACTCCAACAACTACGACTGAAGATTTCCGTAAAGGTTTGAAGGAATACCCTGAGTATAATGTACCAGACCCAGAGGATCCAGAGAAAATGTTGTGGGAAACTTTCGATTTTGAGTTAGCATGTGCAGAGCTTTGTGGTTCTGGTCACTATTCAATGCGTCGTTTGGTAAGAATTGTTTCTGAAAGAGAATACGATGAGTGGCTAAGCAATCAATCTTCTTACTACTTCAGTTCAATTCGTGATACAGATGAAGATCCATTCAAAGGAACTGTCTTAGACTTTGAAAAGAAACAACGAGGCATTGCTTTCCGTGATAGATTGACAGAAGTATTAGCTCAACCAGATAGTTTAGAGCGTATTATTCGTTTTGATTATGTGAAGTTTCAAACAGGAAGTGCAAACTTGACTCAAGAAACAACTTACGAGTTAGATTTCTTAGTGGATGCAATGAAAAAGCGTCCAAGTATGACTATTGAATTACAAGGACACACAGACGCAACGGGTAATGCTGATAGCAATATGACTCTTTCTGATAGTCGTGCAAATTCAGTTTTGAATTACTTGACAAATAATGGTATCGACGGCGCACGTTTACAAGCCTTAGGTTACGGTCAAACAAAGCCAGTTGCTGATAATGCAACGGAAGAGGGACGTAAAGAAAATCGTCGTACAGAGTTCAAGATTTTGACGAAGTAAGGACAACGAACAAAAAGAACAAAGAACATTAGATAAAAGGTAGAAATCCTATTGAGTTCTACTTCTCTAACCAATCGTTCAAAAAAATAATTATTATAATCTATATTGATTGTAATAAAGTTAAATTTAAAGAAAATGGCAGATACAGCAATTATTACCGCGCCGCAGATTAACGAAGACTCGTTGATTGAGGAATTTGGTTATGATGACCATTTCCATGACCACCATCATGGTGACAAATATCAGTCAAGCTTTGTGTTCCACTATATCTTTAGTATGGACCACAAAATGATTGCACGTCAGTTCCTAATTACAGGTATGTTCTGGGCGGTAATCGGTGGATTGATGTCTTTAATTTTCCGTTTACAATTAGGTTTTCCAGAAGAAAGTATGGCTTGGTTAAAGCCTATCTTGGGAGGTTGGATTACGGTAAATGAAGCAGGTATTGGTACGTTAGCACCAGAGTTTTATTATGCTCTCGTAACGATGCACGGAACTATTATTGTATTCTTTGTACTGACGGCTGGTCTATCGGGGACATTTTCTAATCTACTGATACCCTTGCAGTTAGGGGCGCGTGATATGGCATCGCCTTTCTTAAATATGCTCTCTTATTGGTTCTTTTTCGCTGCAGGTGTCGTGATGTTCTTGTCCCTATTCTTGAGTACAGGGCCTTTTTCTGGTGGTTGGACAGCATATCCTCCGCTAAGTGCCTTGCCACAAGCTTCGACGGGTTCGGGTGCTGGTATGACCATGTGGTCGTTCTCTATGGTACTCTTTGTCGTTTCGGTATTGTTGGGTGGTGTTAACTACATTACGACGGTATTGAACTTACGTACAAAAGGAATGTCTTTATGGAGAATGCCATTGACTATTTGGGCTTTCTTTGTAACAGCAATCATTGGACTTTTATCTTTCCCTGTATTGGTCTCTGGTATCTTATTATTGGTATTAGACCGTGAGTTGGGTACGAGTTTCTACTTATCTGAAATATTCGTTGGAGGTCAGGCATTAGACCACGTAGGTGGTAGCCCGATTTTATACCAACACTTGTTCTGGTTCTTGGGTCACCCTGAGGTATACATCATTATCTTACCTGCCATGGGTATTGTTTCTGAAGTATTATCAGTACATGCACGTAAGCCAATCTTTGGTTACAAAGCCATGGTTTACTCTATCTTAGCAATTGCATTCTTATCCTTCATCGTGTGGGCACACCACATGTTTATGTCGGGTGTGAATCCATTTATCTCTAACTTCTTCGTTATCTTTACTTTGATTATTGCCGTACCTTCGGCGGTTAAAGTGTTTAACTGGATTGCGACATTATTTGGAGGTAATATACGTTTTACAACTGCCTGTTTATTTGGTATCGGTTTCGTATCAATGTTTATCTCTGGTGGTTTGACAGGTATCTTCTTAGGTAACTCTGCGATTGATGTTCAATTGCACGATACATACTTCGTTGTTGCTCACTTCCACATTGTAATGGGTATCGCAGCATTCTTCGGTATGTACGCAGGAGTTTATCACTGGTTCCCTAAAATGTACGGTCGTTTTATGAATGAGACATTAGGTCGTATTCACTTCTGGGGTACATTGATTGGTGCTTACGCAATCTTCTGGCCAATGCACTACATCGGTATGGCAGGTGTTCCTCGTCGTTACTACAGTTTTGATAGCTTCCAAGCTTTCAATCACTTTGATATGATAAACAAATTTATCACAGTAGCGGCGATTGTTGTATTTACTTTACAAGTATTGATGTTGATTAACTTCTTCTACAGTATTTGGAATGGTAAGAAAATGACAACTAAGAACCCTTGGAAAGCATCTACTTTGGAGTGGACAACTCCAATCGAAACAGGACACGGAAACTGGCCTGGTAAATTACCAACAGTTACTCGCTGGCCTTACGATTATGGTAAAGGTGGTCAAGACTTTATCTCTCAAGTCGCTCCAGTGGAGGATTGGGAAAAGGAGTATGACGAAGCGCATTAGTTAGTTGTCGGTTGACGGTTGATAGTTCTCAGTCAAATATGACTTATACCGTTTTTCGTTAGCATTTAGAAAAAATAGAATAGGAGGCAAAAGTTAAACCTTTTGCCTCCTGTTTGTACAATAAAAAATGGAGAAACAAACTACGACATATTCGGCAGCACAAAAGAGTGCAGTACCAACTAAGTGGCAAGACTTTGCTGCTCTAGTGAAGTTCCGTTTGAATATCACAGTTGTTTTTTCGAGTGTTATGGCTTACTTGATTGCTGCCAATGGGCAAGTAGAATGGTCAGTTGTAGCAATATTGGCATTAGGTGGTTTCTTTATTACAGGTGCAGCGAATACTATCAATGAAGTATTAGAAGCGGACTTTGATGTAATGATGAAACGTACTGAAAACAGACCAATAGCAGCAGGTAGAATGACAAGTGAAGAAGGAATATTGTGGGCTGGAATGATGAGTTTAATGGGAATTACATTAATGAGTTGTTTCAATATTTGGGCAGCATTATTTAGTGTTATTTCATTGATAACTTACGCATTTATATACACACCATTAAAGCGTGTGTCGCCAATCGCAGTAACCGTAGGAGCAGTACCAGGCGCATTACCAATGTTAATTGGTGTTGTAGCTTACGAAGGAGAAGTAACTGCATTAGCTTTAGTTCTTTTTGCAATCCAATTCATCTGGCAATTCCCACACTTTTGGGCAATTGGCTGGTTAGGAAATGAAGATTATTCAAGAGCGGGCTTTAAATTATTACCATTTGGTAGTAAAGGTCCAGATAAAAAAGCAGGCTGGTTATCTATGTGGTATGCTTTGATTTTAGTTCCATTAGGTGTTTTGCCTTATTATATTGGTGAAGCAGGAATTATTTCAGCAATTGTTCTTCCAATCTTAGCAGTTATTTATGCTTGGTACGGTTGGAACTTTTACCAAAAGAATGACCGCAAATCAGCATTAGCAACAATGTTTAGTTCATTTGCTTATTTGCCGATAGCTTTATTTGTACTTCTCTTTTTTTAGAAAAAGAAGAATACACATATTTTGAAGTAGAACGATAAACAAACCAAGAACGAGAAAGAAACATATTTAAGATTTGTGAAGCAAGAATAAGTAGTGTTTCGTAAATCGTAATTCTTAAATCGTAATTCTTTGATTACTTCAATTGATAATAATGTAACAAACCGCAGCAAACTGCACCCGCAAAAATTCGCTTTATTAGTGGGTTGTGCGAGTATGATGATGATGTTTGTGGCTTTTACAAGTGCTTTAATCGTAAGGCAAGCGCAAGGAAACTGGTTAGAATTTCAGATGCCGAGTATATTTTATACTAGCACGATAGTTATTTTAGCAAGTAGCATTACCTTACATTTGGCATATACCGCTTTCACGAGAGGGAGCGAATTAGGATACAAAGGTCTTTTAGTCGTGACAGGAATATTGGGTGTGGTATTCGTTTATCTCCAATATAATGGCTGGTTACAGATGAATGCCGACGGTATTTTCCTAGATGGAAATCCTTCAGGTTCATTTGTTTACGTCATTACCGCTGCACACGCAGGTCACTTGATAGCAGGAATTGCGACCGTAATCATGGCGCTTATTCATGCTTTTGTTTTACCATACAAAGTAACTCCGAGACGTAAAAATCGTTTTCAGTTGGTACTTTGGTTTTGGCACTTTGTAGACTTTTTGTGGATATATTTATTTATCCTATTTTTGATGGCATATTAAAAAAGTTGATAGTTAGAAGTTGTTAGTTGATAGCAATGCGAGACTTTCAGCTTATATTTATTATAAACGAACAATCAGACATTTGAGTAATGTTGTTTAGCTTGTGTGTTAGAGTAGTATTTTCTTTAGATATGAAATTACTGAGACGTTTGTCCTAACAACCACCAACTAACAACTTCCAACTCAAAATAATAATCGTATTTCTAATGGCAGAAGTAGCAGAACACAAGGTAGATAATACGCCAGCGGGCGAAGAATGGAACGGCGCAGCCGAGCCGTTTAAGGCAAGTTATGGTAAACTGATGATGTGGTATTTCCTCCTCTCAGATGCCTTTACTTTCGCGGGTTTCTTGATTGCTTATGGCGCATTGCGTTTTAGTAATCCAAGTTGGCCAGAACCAGATTTTGTATTCCAAACAGCACCTTTCGGTATCGAAGGTATGCCTTTGATTTTCGTAACATTCATGTCATTCTTGTTAATCATTAGTTCCGTAACCATGGTACGCGCCGTACAAGAAGGTCACAGGAATAATACAAGTGGTACTGCGTGGTGGATGTTGCTGACTATTATTGGTGGATTGGGCTTCTTGAGCTGTCAAGCTTGGGAGTGGGACAATCTTATCAATACAGAGGGAATGACAGCATTGACCAATCCTTTTTCTCGTTTTGAGGAAGGGGGAGAGTATGTTTCTGCTACTGATTTAGAGAAAGCAGGCTACACTAAAACAATTAAAGTTGTGGCTGAAGATGCCAGACCAGAAGATAATATTCCTCCAGCGACTTACTATTTAGCTCCTGGGGCAGAGGATGTGAAAGAAAATCGTTTCTTCGTGAAACGTGACCACCACCAGATGCACGCAGCTATGCATGGCGAAGACCATGGTGGTGACCACCACGGCGAAGACCACGGAACTGACCAAGTGGGGACGACGTTTGATGCAAGTGAGCCTTATTTAATTACTTATAATGGTGACACAAAAGCTTACGAATTAGGAGCGTATAAAACTGCTGGAGGTGAAATCAAAAATGAAACATTTGGACCAAAAGCATTTGGTGGATTATTCTTCTTTATCACTGGTTTCCACGGATTTCACGTATTCTCTGGGTTAGCGTTTTTGACGGTTATCATGATTAACGTAATGAGTGGATTGTATGTAAAGCGAGATAACGGTCACGAAATGGTAGAGAAAATCGGACTATACTGGCACTTTGTCGATTTAGTATGGGTATTCGTTTTCTTGGCATTTTATCTTCTGTAAAACAAGTTGGTGGTTGGAAGTTGTTAGTTGGTAGGCAAGAGTCTCAGTAACTATGACTTTGTAAAGCTACTTGTTATTTGTAAATAAAAGTTCTCCTATTTATTTAGGATTAAAAATATAAGATTTAGAGTAAGGAGTAATGGTGCTTAGACAGTCTAACATCTAATATCTAAAGTCTAATATCTCAAAATAAAATATAATGGCAGACAGAACTTACGAAGAGTCTATCAAATTTGTTTACTACGGACTCGGACTCTTGGCAGTCATCACATTAATTGAAGTGGGTGTTTCTCTTTTTGGTAAAGGACACATCTGGGAAGGTGCAAAAGGAAATCCTTGGGTTTTATACGGCGCAGGTTTTTTAATTATCGTACTTTCTATTTATAAAGCATATTTCATTATCTATGAATTCATGCACTTAGGTGGCGAAGTACGCGGCATGGCAATGTCGATTTTATTACCCGTTTTACTTTTGGTGTGGGGTGTTATTGCCTTTATGCAAGAAGGAGGTAGTTGGGGAGACCGCCGTGAATTGATTGAAGAAAAAAATGCACTTCCAGCACAGGATGTAGATAATTCGACAGGAATGTTGGATACCAAAACTATTAGCTTAGAAAAGGCAATGGAAGGATAGAGTTCTCAAGAAGAAACTCTCTAAAAAGGGAAGCAGTAGTAAGGAAAAAACTTTAAGTTTATTCCAACTACTTGCTTCCCTTTTTGTTTTTATTATCACGGTGCTTCAACCCGTGAATAATTCGGATTTTAATCTAAACAAAGTACGATGTCAGAAAACGCAGAAAAAGGAAAAATACATTGGAAAGTCGTAGGAATGCTTTTCCTGATACTAATTATCTTGCCAGCAGGTTCTTGGTATTACTTGACCACTGGGTACAATTATCACAAGGTATTGGTGAATGAATTAAAAGAAGATTTTGGAACTGTCCCTAACTACTCTGCGACAACAGCGGATGGAAAATCATTTGATTTTGAAAGCATAGCAGGGAATACTGCCATAGTTCATTTTATGGACAATAATGCCTTACAAAAAGACTACCTCTGGGACAGAATGACGAAACTCCACGAGCAATTTGACGATAGAAATGACATTAAGTTCATCTCTCACATCGCTAATGCAGAAGATGACTTTATGCCAAAAGATACAGCACAATGGAAGGTTATTAAAGGCACGGAGTCCGAACTTGATCGTATCGCTAGAGAGAATTATAAAATGAAGTTTAAAAAAGGAGAGACGGTTTTAAATAATTCTCAATTCATTTTAGTGGATAGTTCTCTTGTCCGTAATTATTATGATGCGAATAGTATGCGCGAAATGGGGCGGATGTTGGAGCATGTGACGATAGTGATGCGGAGAGTGGCACCACGTGATATTATTTTGGAGCGGGATAAGGAGATGTAGTAATTATGGTTTTATTCGAATAATAGGCTTTCTGTTAATTCAGAAGGGTTTTCTCATAAAAAATTGCAAGCTTAACTTTCTACTTTGCCTAGCCCTAGTAGGAGGCATTTCATCGCAGCATGTGGTCTAACTATCTCGGTATATGCAAATAAAAAGTACTACCTAATCCTTCTTTTGACTGAACAGTAATACGTCCATTATGTATATCTGCTATCTTTTTACAAGTAGCTAAGCCAATACCTGTTCCTTCAAATTTGCCTTTACCATGTAGTCTCTGGAACATTTCAAATATCTTAGCTTGGTGTTCCTTTGGAATACCAAGCCCATTATCGGTGAATGAAAAGACGTGTTCTTTTTCATTACTAACACAGTCAATTTTTATTTGCGGTTTTTTGCTTAAATTATACTTTAAACCGTTGGAAATGAAATTTTGAAAGAGTTGTTGTAGTTGAGTTTTTCTACCTTCTATGACAGGTAGGTTTTCTATATTAATCTCTAAACTAGCATTTTTATCTGAGAGTGCTCTTTCCATTATTCTGCTAACAGATTGTGCTAATTCGGCGGTAGCTACCTTTTCAAAAGGTTCTGCATTTGAAGATGTTTTTGCATATTTGAGAAGGTCTAAAAGTAATTCATCCATACGACTAGCAGCATCAGTCATAAAGAATAAGAACTCTTGACCTTCCTCATCCAATTTATCTTTGTACCGACGTGTCAAAAGTTTCCCATAAGAGGTAACCATGCGCAGGGGCTCCCGCAAGTCATGAGAGGCTACATAAGCGAAGCGTTTTAAGTCTTCATTAGAACTTTCTAATTCTTTATTTTGTATTTGAATTTTATTCTTCTGTGTTTCAATTTCTGTATTCTTCTCTTCCAAAAGACGAGATAATTTCTTTTGTCTTGTTAATAAAGACCTAAAAATAATGCTAACTATTAAAAAGAATATAGCCAAAGCACCAATGGCGATTAATTTATAATTTTGTGCCTTTTTATTGGATTCGAGTAGATCAATTTCATGTTGTTTTTCTCTTTTTGCAAAATCCACTTTACTATTACTCATCTCGCGTAGGATATCCTCATTCATTATAGAATCCTTTACCGACATGTGCTTATTTAGATATTCAATGGCTAAATCATTTCTGTTGACGGAAGAATATAATTGAGAAATATCTTTATACACATCGGCAACTCGCTTCCTTGCCTTAATTTCTTTTGCAATTTCTAATGCTGCAAAAATACTTTTTTCGGCAAGTTCAAAATTATTAGTCTTATCATACAATTGACTCATCGTCAGATGTGCCCCGATGAGACCCCACTTATCTTTTACCTCTTCTTTTAGTTTTAGAGAACGTTCTACATAGATTTTGGCTTTTGAGTATTCTTTTAGAGCGATATAATTAGAGCCAATATTCCCTAAAGAGTATGCCTGCCCTGTAAGATAATCAAGCGAGTCAGCTATGCGTAGAGACTCTGTGTTTAGTTCAAGAGCTTTTTCGATTTGTCCCATTTTACCATAAACAGAACCGATAGCAGCGATACTGTTGTAGATTAACCTAGGATTATTTATCAAATCACTAAGTTCTTTAGATTTTTGATAATAATCTAAAGCTTTTTCAGATACATCTTGATAATAAAAGAGTGTACCTAGATTATAATAACTTCCTATAATACTTATAGTGTCGCCTAGAATTTTATCAATTTCTATTGACTTTAATCTATATTCGTGAGCTGCATTTATATCTCCGAGACTATTATAGGAACTAGAGAGTATACTAAGTGCGTCACTTACTAATTCTAGATTTGAATTTTCATCATTTTCCTCTAAGAGTCTAAATGCATATTTTTGTGATAGGGAATAATTATTTGTTAGAAAATAGGTGCGCCCGAAATCTACTAGAATCTCAAAATACCTATACTTTTGAGGAGTCTCTATGGATAAATCTAATGCACGTTCTAGATACTCTAAGGTAATATCATATTGCTCTTTCTCAATATGTTGTCT
>CAZQTE010000089.1:0-15931 GCA_964595615.1 uncultured Saprospiraceae bacterium | reverse complement strand
TCCTAATGTTGATATTGTTGAACTATCAATCAAAAATTATTTTGGCTTGTTAAAATTAAGAGGGAGAAGACAGTATGTGTGTTTGTATTTTGTGTAGAGTTCTCTAAAAAGTGTTTATTTCTTTTCACTGTTAGAGATGAAAGGTTAATTTACTTTTAGCTCAAATTCTGAAAGCGAGCGCAAATATAAAAAAAATAGGGAAATATCCAAAAAAAAGCGCATCCGAAACATATCGAATGCGCTTTTGACTCAAGAATGAGTTAGTTCTTAGAAGTCATTAATAGAACGACCTAAGAAAGTCAATGCACAACGGAAACCGATGTATGACTTAGTTGTATCTTGGAAATCCCAGTGACGTGTTCCTGTCTGTAGGAAGAAACCTACATCTTTCCAAGAACCACCACGGATAGCCTTACGCTTGTATGCTTCTGGATCTTCTTCTGTTGCATCATAACGAACATCTGGGTTCAAGTCATGAATGAAAGAATAAGCGTTCTCTACATAAGCTGTAGAAGTCCACTCTGCAACATTTCCTGCCATACAGTATAAACCGTAATCGTTAGGGAAATAAGCATCAGCTTTTACTGTATACAAACCACCATCTTCTGGATAGTTACCACGACCAGGCTTGAAGTTCGCTAACAAACAACCTTTAGAGTTACGTAAGTAGTAACCACCCCAAGGGTATGGTGCTAAATCGTTACCTCCACGAGAGGCATATTCCCATTCGTGTTCAGTTGGTAAACGGAAATCTTCAGAGTTAACTCCGTCGTCACGTACTGATTGGTAAGTATTCCAAAGCTTCGTTCTCCAGTAAGAGAAAGCTGTAGCCATGTGCCAATCTACACCAACAACTGGATAGTCATCAAATGCTGGGTGCCAAAAGTAGTTACGTGTATATGGCTCATTGTAGCTGTAAGCGTAATCACGAATCCATACTAATGTATCAGGATAGATGTTGATTGTTTTTCTATTGATGAAAGAAGTACGTGGAGACGCGCCCATGTCGTGAGCAGCAGCTTTCCAATCATACCATTCATATTCGAATTCCATTTTGGAAACGTCTAGTTCTTTTTTACCAGCAAAGCGATCATCGCCTTGGTAGTACATATCTTCTAAGGTTTCGTCAGTCCAATCGATTTCGTATTCCCAATCGATGTACTCGTCTCCTTCGTCATTTTCAATATAGTGATCAAGGTAAGAGTGAGCAATACTATCTTTTACCCAATAAACAAATTGACGATACTCGTTATTTGTTACCTCTGTATCATCCATGAAAAATCCTGCAATAGAGATAGATTTAGGTCTTTGGACAAAGGTATTACTGATGTCTTGGTCAGAGTTACCAATGTGTAGAGTCCCAGAAGGAATATACACCATACCGTAAGGGTTGATACCCTTCCATGAAGGTCGGTCTGTAACACCGACTAATTGTCCTGTTCCTCCGCCTGAGCCGCATGAGGAGAAAATGGTTGCAATCGTTAGCAACACAATAGCTAAGTTTAGTAGTTTCTTCATCTTTTTCACCCGAGTTTTTTCCTTCAGTGGTTAAAAACAAATGTTAATATCAATTGCATTCTTATAAAATGCAACTAATTTGTCTTGAGTACATTTTTAAAACGCCCGTAAAAATAGACGCTTTATAGACATAATCAAAAATTTAATGTCGGTTTATGCCAAACAGGCGGCAAACTTAAACAATAATTCCGGACTTCCGAACAAAAATTATGCTGAGTACATATTTTTTGCTTGGTTTAATCCGAAAACAAACGTGTTTTGCTTGCCGAATATTTTGTAAGAGGCTAAAAACCTGAAATTTTCTGAAAAAAATCAACCTTTGTATCATTTTTCCAAAAGTAGTAGTAGTATAAGATTTTTAAAAATAGTTATTCTTCAAAAATCTAAATATAAAACAGATGTTAATCTTGCTTTTAGAAAGTTACACTTTTATATAGCAAACATAACACCATTTATTTATTGCGAATAATTTTTTTTTATTGTACAAAAATGCACATTTAACTTTTATACTAGGGATAGTCTATCTTTTTGTTCATTTTTTGACAAAATTAAAATGCTAAACTAAATTAGACTTCCAAGTATGAATTTTGTTAATACCTAGGATTATAAATAATCTTTGGAGGCACACCTTGCCCGATTGGTTTACCGAAATTGTAATTTAATAAAATTTCGTGCGAACCATTATTTACTGTTTTCAAGGCTGATAGGGTAAAATCGTAGGCGTAGCCAATTGTCCATTTGTCATTCAACTTAAATCCACCCAATGCAACAATAGCATCTCTGCTTTGTGCTGTGAAGCCTCTGTAAGATGCACCTAGAAAAAAATTATCTTTGTAACGTGCTAAAGTGGATGCTTCGATTTGGGTCTGCACAATATCTGATTTGACTTGTACGGACGGCTTTAAAATAAGTGTACGGGAAAGCTCAATAGTATATGAAGCCGAAAGATAATAACTTCTGCGGAGTTTTAATGATAAATCTGTAAAATTTGCAGTTGGTTCTTGCAAATTTAACACTCCGAGTCCAATTTCTAGCTTTTCTGCTTGATAAAAGACTCCTGCTGAAAAAATTGGCAGGTTTGTAGATATATTTCCAATTGGCAATATATCATCATTATGAATGATGATATTCTGGTCTGGGTCATAGGTTCCATCTGGCGTTCTAAGTTTAGAACCGTCAAGAGATTGTTGAACTATCCCTCCATTGATACCTATAGATAATCGACTATTGCGATTTAATTCCAATTGATAACTATATGCTAAACTTGCTCCTGTTCGTTGAGATGCTCCAAGGATATCATTTTCTATTTGAATACCAATTCCACTACTAATAAAATTAAGCGGCATGTGAGCGTTTACTATTTGAGTCACGGGCGCGCCAGCTAAGCCGACCCACTGTGTCCTATAAACGCCAGTAGCACTCAATGTATTGTCTAAACCAGCATAAGCGGGATTTTGACCAAACTGATTGAGCATATATAAACTATACTGAGGTGTTTGTTGCGCTGCAAGATGCAAGCAAGCAAAAATAAAGGCGATTAATAAATGTAATTTTCTTTTCATTGCATCTCTGTTCTATGTCAGTTGGGTAAGTCGTATTTTCCTTAAACGAAATTTCGTTCTACAAGTTGTGCGAAAACATGTATAATATAAGGTTCTTTGACAAATTCCATGAAAGTGACTATTTGATTTTAGTTTTTTCCTTTCACGGGATTTGTCAAAGAACGTAATATATATAATGGACTTTGGACAAAAGATATTAGACTTTAGACTCTTTAAGCGAGAAATCAATTTTTCGCCCTGTTTTCGCCTTTTTCAGATATTGATAACCAATAAAATATGCATTATGCTAATTTTGCTATCAGGTTATCTAACATCTAACATCTTTCGTCCAAAGTCTAATAATATAATAACGAGGGTAAAATAGAACAAGTTATTGATTTGGGCAAAAAAAATATGCGAAGGTAAGTTTTGAGACGTTTTTAAGAGTTTCTATGGACTCCATATTTCTCTAACATTTGACAATCAAAACAAAAAAGTTCGACGACCAAAATTGTACCAGTCGTCGAACATCACCTTATCTGAAAAAGGTCTTTTATTTATCTGACTATCTTTTCTTCAAAACGATAACTATCTTGTTCTAAGAAGATTTCAGATGCTTTATTTTTATTTTTAAGAGTGTAAAAAAACTCTTCTAGATAGACTTCTATGTCTATCTTAGCATCTGCATTTAAGCGTCTAAATTTTCTAACTAATTGCAAGATTTCTTTTCTTTTAGTCAAAAAATGATTGGACACTACTTCCAACTCTGAAGCATTCGCGAAATTGCCATAGAAATGACGTTGTTTAACGCTTGAATGCTTTAACTCGACGTTTGGCTTTGCATAAGCTGCATCTACCACTCCTGAAAAATCAAAATCATACGGAACAATAATATTGTTTGCCGTGCTAGCATTTGATAATTGAACAACCTTGACATTACGCAATGATAACAAATCCCAATCTTCATTTCCAATCATATATTGAAACATTGTCATCGTATTATACTGATCTTTAACAATCCTATCAGACTCTAATCCTCTACAATCACAGAGTTCACCATTTAGACGTGAAGCCATTTCGTCTTTATCTTCAATAAGGAAACCCCACCTTGTAATGGGCTTAGACAAATTATGAATATCTGCATATTCAATTTTCACCAATTGAGTTCTGAAACTATTGTCAGCTAGTATGTTATACATTTGATAGGTCAAAAATTCACGAAGGACATTATCCTTTGCTTCAACTTGATTATCTGTACAATGCGTAACTAATTTTAGTTTGTCAAATTTAGGGTGTAAACCTTGTTTGAGTAATTCTTCCTTCGAAAAGTTTAACTTTAAAGGAGGGAAATCACAAACTTTTCGACGGTATTTACCTCTAGGTTTTACTTTTAATTTATGGTTAATCTTCTCACCATTATTGCTTTCCATTTCTAGGTAAGCGATTTGGTAATCATCCGTGTTTTTGTTAGCAACAAGATTTTGTACATCAGTAGTCAATTTAATGTGTAGTATATCATCTGAATTCATTGACAATTGGTCAAAAACACTCTTTTGGGTTTTTACATTATTTGTTCTCTGAGAATTGTTTGCTAATAATTCCTTTGAAATTAGTTTTATGCTGTCGCCTGACATTACCTGTTCGTCTATCTTCTGCAAGTTGCTGTTGGACAAAACGGGCAGTGAAAAACCAAGTATTAAGGCTATTGTTATTGACAGAATTTGTGTGGTGATTTTCATAATTGGTCATGATTTTAACAGTCGGTCTAGTGTCTAATTTATTGATTGTTTTTCGAGATAATTAATCTGATGTAGGAGAACGGCTCATTATGGGGATTGTTATGGAATTCGTCCCAGATAATGAACCGTTCGACACACTTGGCGTCTTAATTTTCTGACTTTTCAGAATGCTTTTTTATCGGCGACTTCTATTTAGACTATGCCAATGCTTGTGCCAGAAAAATGAATGCTGACAATCAGTAGTTTATAAAGTTTATATTCTTAATATTGTCCGAAATCGAACACGAAGTGTCCATTTTTGATAAGTTTGCTAATCTTAAAATTACTTTTTACTTCCCCTTTAAAAGCAATTTTAGACTCATCAAATATCAAAACTCAATAACACATCAAATAATAATGCAATAACTAATAACACGATACCCAATTAGACTTTGGACAAAAGATATTAGACTTTAGATGTTAGACTCTTTAAGCGAAAAATCAATTTTTCGCCTTTTTCGGGTATTGATAATCAATAAAATACGCATTATGCTAATTTTGCTATTGGGGTATCTAACATCTAAAATCTTTCGTCCAAAGTCTAAATACCTAATAACTATCAAAAAAATTAATCATTTGATTATCAATGTATTACCTTCGCCCCAAACCAAAAAAGAATCTTTTTCGTAAAAAAAATAAAATAAGCTGTAACCTTCTCTTAACACTATCGTCTTCCCAGCGTAACGATAGTTTTAAAAGATGTTAGATGATAAAATAGGTTCATCCTTTCAACTGCCAACTAACAACTTCCAACTATACAAAATGACTTTACAAGAATACAAAACCACAATATTACCACTAAAGGACAAATTGTTCCGTTTTGCTTTTCGGATGTTAAACAACCGAGCAGAGGCTGAAGACGTAGCGCAAGAAATCCTGATAAAATTGTGGAATCAACGAACAGAACTCGCAGAGATTAATAATATTGAAGCCTGGTCTATTCGATTGACAAAAAACTTATCCATAGATAAAATGCGCTCAAAACATCGTCGCACAGAAGAAATAAAGGAAGGATTTGACCGCGTGGCGGGCGATGTCTCTCCTGATCGTGCTGCTGAGAGTTCAGATGCGATTACTCGTGTCCGCCGACTTATGGATGAATTGCCTGAAAAGCAAAAATCAGTTATGCACCTTAGAGATATTGAGGGATTAAGTTACCAAGAAGTCTCGGATGCACTCGAAATGCCTCTCAATCAGGTCAAAGTTTATCTGCACCGAGCTAGGACGCGTATTAGACAAGCATTATTAGCAGCAGAAAACTTCGGATTAGAAGGAACCGTGTAGAATTAGGATTTACGAATTACGACGGCTATAAATAATGCTGTCTTTATCATTCAAAAAGAATCATGAAAAATATCCAAAATCTCTTAGACAAATACTTCGACGAGCAAACTTCCCCTCAAGAAGAAGCCGAATTGCGCGCTTACTTTGCAGGAGATGTCGCAGCAGAGTTTGAGATGTACAAACCTATATTTGAATTTGTACAAGAGGAGCAAAAGGTGGCATTAGGAGCAGATTTTGAGGCAAATTTAATTGGTAATATTATTACTGAACTTACGGAACAATACTTTGCAGGAGAGACTAGCCTAGAAGATGAACAAACACTCCGTGAATACTATACAGGCGAAAATGTTGCAGCAGAACATGAGGTTTTTAAACCAATTTTCAAATCTGCACAAGAGGAACAAAAAGCAACATTGGGAGCGGATTTTGAAGCAAATCTATTCGGTAATATCATCACCGACCTTACAGATCAATACTTTGCAGGAGAGACTAGCTTAGAGGACGAACAAACACTCCGCGAGTACTATACTGGCGAAAACATCGCCCCAGAATTACAAAAATATCAGTCTTGGTTCGCCTTTTTAGAAGTTGAAAGAACAGCAACAACAAGTGCAAATTTTGAAGATAAGGTTTTGACAGAAATCAAAGGCAAATCTTCACAAATGCGCGTTGTAAGCCGCAGAAAAACTTGGTTAAGAGCGATAGCAGCAGGAGTTGCATTAATGATAGGAGCATGGATGTTTTTTCCAAAAGCAGAGGACATTAGTGGTGCGCAAAAAATGGCTGCAACTGACCAAATTGACTGGTCAAAATACGAAATAACAGAAGAGTCTGCACCAGAAGAAGTAGAAGAAGCGATGAGACTTTTAGCAAAGGCGTTTAATAAAGGAAGTAGAAAAGCCAGCAAGGACCTGAACAAAGTAGGACAGGCGACGCGAGTGCTTAATTAGTTGACAGTTGCTGGTAATCCTAACTTGTTAACGTAAAAAGACGCGAGACTGTTAACTGTCAACCGTCAAGCAAATTTGAGTCATATTTCTAAATCATAGAACACGGTTTCTAACCAAATGAAAACCGAGTTCAATTAAAACTTTTTGAGCAATGAGATACCTAACAATTCTCGCAGTAATTTTATTTGCCAGCATCGGTACGGCAACAGCACAAAACGATGCAATCTCAACTTATTTCAAAAAATACGTAGACGACGACCGTTTTTCTACTGTATTTATCAGCCCTAAGATGTTTGAATTAGTACAAACAATGGGTGTCGATATGGACTTAGATGATGCAGAGGCTGCAGCAATCAAAGACGTTGTGAACAACATGAAAAGTATCCGTATTTTATCATCAGATACAGATGGACAAAGCCTTTACAAAGAAGCAGCTGGAATTATCAGCGGTGGGAAAGGCTACGAAACATTAATGACCGTTAAAGAAAAAGCAGGTAGTAATGTCCAATTCATGGTCAAAGATGGAGACAAAGAAGGCGTCATTCGTGAACTTTTACTTTTAGTAGGAGGAGAGGACTCGGAGTTTGTGTTAATGAGCTTTATCGGCGATATTAACTTGAAAAACATCGGGAAATTGGCGAAAGCCTTTGAAGACTAACAAGAGTTGAGAGTTATGGGTTGTGAGTTGCGTGTCGTGTGACTCACAACCCATCACTTCACAACCCATCACCCTTTCCACCCTAAAATTGAGAACAAATGAAAAATCTAATACTCTTCTTCGCCCTGTGTATTTCTTGCACTGCTTTTGGGCAACGTTCCGTCAATAAGTTTTACCGTCAACAGAAAAAATCGGAGAATGCGCGCGGATTAGCGATACCAGGATTAGCATTCAAAGTAGGTTCTAAAATTTTTAAGAATCGTACAGAGGGAGATGACCCCGTCGCACAATTAAGTGCGGATTTAATTAAAAAAATCAAAGGTGTAAAAGTCTTAACAGTTGAAGATTATAGCCCCGCAGACCGTCAAGAAATCAATAAATTCGTCGAAAGTGCAAAAAGTCAAAATGGCTTTGAAGATATGTTTACCTTCAAGACTGCGGGCACGGACATTCATTTTTTGATGCGTGATAAAGACGATATTATTCAAAATTTAGTCATGCTAATTAGCAGCGAAGAGGATGGATTGGTAATGATGAATATGAAATCAAAATTGAAAAAGTCTGAAGTCGCAGAGTTGATTAATATGGCAGTAAAACAGGCAAAAGGAGAGGACTATGAAGAAGAAGAGGAGGAAGAAGAACCTGCACCAGCCAAAAAGCCTGTAGCCAAAACACCGCGAGCATAGAGAAATACTAGCTTTATCGTATATCCTCAGATAAAAGGGTAAAATGTTGACTTTCAATATTTTACCCTTTTTCTTTTATTAAATGTGTCTCATCCTTTTTATTTATCAAAGCAGATTAACAAATATCTGAAAAGATTGCTTTATCTTTACTTGGCTAGAGATAGCGGCAAACTTCATCAATGTAAATGATAAAGAACGACGAAAATTCTAAAAATCAGATTCTTAAAAAGGCAATTGCAAATGCAGACGAAGTCGCATTTGAGCAATTATTTACCCTATTGTATCAAGATTTATTTGCCTCTGGGTTTCGATTGTGTGCTGATAAAGAATTGACTAAAGATGCTATTCAAGAATTATTTTTAGAATTATGGCAAAAACGTAATCAACTCTCTGATATTCAAAACGTTAAAGCTTACTTTCAAACTTCTCTTCGACATAAAATTATCCGAAAAATAAAAGAGCAACGAAAGAAAAATTATCAATCTTTGGACGATAATATTCGTGAAATTTCTATGCCCTCCTATGAAAAATTGCTTATTGCAGCACAAGATGAAATTTCAAAAAAAACAAGCTTACAAAATGCATTGAAATCTCTTTCTCCCCAACAGTCTGAAATGCTCCAACTTCGATTTTTTAAAGAAATGAGTTACCAAAATATTGCTGAAAAAACAGGAAAAAGCAAGCAGACTATTTATAATCAAGTTTTTGATGCAATTAAGAAATTGCGAAAAATCATGACAATGTTTATTTTATTTTTTACCTAGTGCTTGGTTTTATCAGTAATTGACAGTTTTAGCGAGTTTCCCGATACATTGTATTCCTCGGGACGCAGTATTTTTTCGTTAATCAAGGCGTGACAAAGGATAATTGTTAATACTTTGACTGCAGAACAACGAAGAGTAACGGAAAAAGAAGCAGATAAAACTGTCAAGTATTTATAAATTCAAGCACTAGTTAAGTACATGACCCTATTTATATGGATATTTTGAGAGGATATTTTTCCGCTATTTTCATCCAAAAAATAGTCCCGTAGCTACGGCTATGCAACGATTTTTTGAATAAAACTATCGAAAAAAACTCTCTCTCAAATTTATCCATATAAATAATGTCACGTACTTAAATTATTGATAGTTAATTAGTTATGTGGTTTTTTCTTAGTTTTTTTGTTGTAGCCTAGTAAATTTTTATAAAAAAAAATTAAAAAGCATAGTAAAGAATTCTCCTTTCTGCCTCCTCCTTATGAAGCTAACTTAAACTGTTATTCGGATTTTCAATTTTCTCCAATGATTATGTCCGAGTAATTATGTTCAGAACATGTAATTAACAGCTTTTCAATATTCCTGACTTTTAACAAATTTATTAAATGAATAAAAATTTTGACTCTCAAATAGAGGAACTTGCAGCCTCAGAAGCTTTTCAAGAGCATTGCCTGCATCCAACTAAGGAGAGTAATCTCTATTGGTCAAAGGAAAAAGCTGAAAATTCAGATTTGGTAGCTGTTTATGAAAATGCTAAAATGACTGTTTTACAGCTTGGTTTACAATTGCCCCAAGAGGAGTTTGTAAAAGAGTTCGCTCATTTTAAAAATACAATAAGCAAGACACCTACAAAAACGACGAAACTCTATCCTTTTAAACGCATATTTGGATATGCTGCTACCTTAGCATTATTAGTTATTTCTACTTTTTTAATTTTCCAGAATAATGCAACTGAGGAAATCGTCTGGAAAACATACCAGACAGAATATGGACAAACTATGCGTCAGCAATTACCAGATGGCACAAGTGTGACGCTTAATGCAAATTCACAACTTCATGTTCCAGCAGATTGGAAATTAGGTACATCTCGACGTGTAAAATTGACAGGAGAAGCATTTTTTGAAGTTAAGCACACCGAAAATGATGATAAATTCCTAGTTGAAACACAAAAGGGATTGGTTACTGTTTTGGGTACGCAGTTTAATGTACAAGAAAGAGCTGGACAATTAGAAGTTGTATTGACCGAAGGGAAAATAAGTTTAGATGTAGCCAATAATCCTACTTTATATTTAGAACCAGGTCAAATGGCACATGTCGGAGATGATAATATTGTCAATATGAAAAAAATTGATTTAGATCCATTTACAGCATGGAAACAACATAAAATGGTATTTAAAGATATGCCGATTAGCCGTGTTGTCAATCGTTTGAAACACGATTTTGGTTTGCAGGTTATTGTAAAAAACGAGGCTATATCTAAAAGGCAAATTACCGCATCAATTGCTAATGATGATCCCCAAGTTTTATTAAAAGCCCTAGCTGCTATTTATGATTTGAAAATTACCCAGCAAGATTTAACGACTGTTATTATTGAGTAGACTTTATGGATGAGTCTGAGCAAGTTTGATACTGTTCAAACCTCATTCATATGGTCTAAAAAGAACGAAAAGAAAAATAAAAAGTCTGCCAAAAACAAAATCAATATGAAGAAACAATTACCAAACTTAATGCAATTTACTTTTCGCGTCTGTCTGATGTTTTGTGCTGTTTTCTGCACATTTTCAGCACAGGCTAATGGTGTGAATGCACAGATAAATGAGACGGAAAAAAATATTCCACTCAATCAAGCCTTAGATAAACTAGCTCAGATTTATGAAATTTCTATGATTTATGATAGCGAGCAGGTATCAGGTAAAACAGTCGATATATTTCAGCCAAAAAAGGAATCTATAGAAAAGGATTTAACAGCCTTGTTAGACAAATTTAGTTTACGCTATAAAAAAATAGGGGATGATACTTTCATTGTAATTGCGGAAACGGTAAATGTAGATGGCAGAATTGAACAAACCGAAAAAATAACTAAAGCCGTTGAAAAAGTAGAAATTTTAGGAATAATTACCGATGATGAAACGGGTGAAACCCTTATTGGTGTCAATGTATTGGAATTAGGTAAGGGAAATGGAACTGTTTCTGATTTTGATGGTTCGTACTCAATCTCAATAGAAAAGGGGAGTACTCTAGCTTATTCCTATACGGGATATTTGACCAAAGAAATTAAGATTGAAAGCAGCGGTCGCTATGATATTGTTTTAGAGAGTAATGCAGCCCAATTAGAAGAAGTTGTAGTAGTCGGCTATGGTACCCAAAAACGTTCTGATTTGACAGGCTCCCTCTCATCAGTAACATCTGAAGAGTTGAAAGCCTTACCCTCTACAGGTCTAGACCAAGCGTTGCAGGGTCGTGCGGCGGGTGTATTAGTAACCCAAAATTCAGGAGCACCAGGTGGTGCAGTTTCTATTAGGATTCGTGGTATTGGTTCGACTTTGACGGCAGAGCCTCTTTATGTAATCGACGGTGTGCCAGTAGTTAATGATAACCAAGGGACTTCAGCTAATTTTTCAGAATTAGACGGTGGTGGACAAAATACAAATGCATTAAACACAATTAATCCTAATGATATCGAGAGTATTGAGATATTAAAGGATGCCTCAGCTACGGCTATTTATGGTTCGCGAGGTGCTAATGGTGTTGTTTTGATTACAACTAAGCGCGGGGGCAATGGTCGGTCGGCTTTAGCTTTTGAGACTTACTTTGGAGTCCAAGAATTAGCAAAGAAAATTGAAGTTTTAGATTTACAAGAATATTCAGAATATCTTGGAGATGTAGCTTCGTTTATTAATATTGAAGAGTTTGAAAGACCAGAATTATTAGGAGCAGGAACAGACTGGCAAGACGAAATATTTCGCCGTGCAAATATGCAAAACTATCAATTAACAATGTCTGGCGGTTCTGAAAAAACTAGTTTTGCCCTATCTGGTGGCGTTCACCAAAAAGAAGGGATTGTTATTGGCTCTAGATTCGACAGAATGTCAGCCAAAGTCAATTTAGACCACAAGTTTACAGACCGTGTTCGTATTGGAAATAGTCTTTTAGTTTCTCGTACCAATGAACGTATTGTTTTCAATGATAATAGTAATGGAGTTGTTTATACAGGACTTTTAATGGTTCCGAATGCACCTGTACGGAATGCTGATGGTAGCTTTGCAGGACCACAGGAAGAGATAACCTTATCTTTTGACAATCCCGTTGCGCGTGCCTTAGAGACGGATGACCGCAACCGAAAAACGCGGGTACTATCAAATATTTATGCAGAAATCGACCTTTTTAAGTTCTTGAAATATCGGACGGAATTTGGGGCAGATGTTGTCTACTCTAATCACAATACCTTTTATCCAAACTTTCAACGCGGTAATTTCTTTGGAAAGTCGAGAGTCAGTCGTAGCTTGAGTAACAACAATTATTGGATAAATAAGCATTTGTTGACATTTAATACAAAGATTGGTCAGAAAAGTAATCTGACTTTATTAGGAGGCTATGAAGCGCAGTCTGGAAGATACGAATTTATATTTGCTAGTCGTGATAATTTACCTAATAACGACCTACGAGAACTTAATCTTGGAGATGCAGGACAACAAGTAAATGGAGGTGGAGCAGGGCACTGGGCATTGATGTCTTATTTTGGTAGAATGAATTACAATTTTGACGACCGCTACTTAGCAACTGCGACAGTACGTACAGATGGTTCTTCTCGTTTTGGACCAAATAATCGTTTTGGAACATTCGTTTCGGGAGCATTAGCATGGCGGATTTCTAATGAGCGTTTTTTGGAAGATGTTGAAGCGATTGATAATTTGAAATTACGTCTTGGTTATGGTACGACTGGTAATCAAGAAATTGGTTTCTACTCTTACAGCGGTAATTTACGAAGTATTACGACTATTTTTGGAGATCAGTTTGTGACTACATTCGCACCTGATAATATCGCAAATCCTGATGTACGTTGGGAGACTTCTTTACAATCAAACATTGGTTTTGATTTAGGATTATTCAAAAATCGCGTTGAACTTATCGTAGATTATTATGTAAAAGAGGCGCAAGGAATGTTATTACCTGCGTTATTGCCAGCCTCAGCAGGAGGCTTAAATCCACCTTTTGTCAACATTGGTGAAGTAAAAAATAGTGGTATAGAAACAACGATTAATACACAAAATGCAACAGGGAAATTTGCTTGGAAAACCAGTTTAAATTTCTCCATCAATCGCAATGAAGTTATCAGTCTTGGCTCAAATGGTAACTTGGTTGGTATTATTCAACGCTTACCCGTTACGCGTACAGAAGAAGGTGAGGCAATCAGTCAATTTTACGGTTATCGTACTGACGGTATCTTCCAAAATCAAGCAGAAGTAGAAGAACACGCTTTCCAATCAGACAATACCCGTGCGGGCGATATTCGCTTCAAGGATTTGGATGGAGACGGTGTTATTACAAATGCAGACCAAGAATTTATCGGTAGTCCACATCCAGATTTCACATTAAACATCAGCAACTCTTTTGATTTTAAAGGTTTTGACCTCAATATTTTTGTGCAATCAGTCTATGGAAATGAGATTTTAAATCTTATTCGCCGAGACACAGAAGGTATGGTAAATAGCTCAAATCAAACAATTGCAGTTGTTGACCGCTACACCACATTAGAACCAAGCACAACTGTACCGCGAGCGATAGGAACTGACCCGAATGACAATCGCCGTATTTCTGACCGTTTCATCGAAGATGGTTCATTTATTCGACTTAAAAATATTACTTTAGGATATAATTTTTCTCGCACTATGAGTAAGCGATTGAAAATGCAAAACCTACGCGCATATGTCAGTACACAAAACTTAAAGACTTGGACAAATTATTCTGGTTATGACCCAGAGATTGGTTCTTTTAATCAAAATCCATTGATTAACGGCGTAGAGAATGGACGTTATCCAATTTCTCGTTCTATTACCGTTGGATTAAATGCAACGTTTTAAGCTGTTTAGTGAAGAAGGAATTGAGGAGAGAAAAATAACCAATAACACAATATTAAGCAAAATGAATTTAAGAACAATATTATCAATATCAGCGGTACTCATTCTATGTAGTTCATGCAAAGATTTTTTAGATCGCGAACCCTTAGACCAAATTACAGAAGAGAATTTTTATAAGACCTTCGAGGATGCAGAAAGTGGCGTTCTTGCTGCCTATGCTCCTATGCAAGAGAATGTAGAAATGATAGGAAAAGGCTGGATGATTACCGAAATTCCAAGTGACAATAGTCAACCCGGAGGAACAGATCCAGATTTTACCCCGATTGATAATTTTACCGTAAATGCAGACTCTCCACCAGTTTTTAACGCATGGTTATATCGTTATCGTCAGATTACTTTTGCCAATGTAGTAATAGACAAAGTGCCAGATATGGATTTAGCGGAAAATCAGAAGAATGCTCTAATCGGAGAAGTTAGATTCTTGCGTGCAATTGCTTATTTTGATTTAGTAAGAATATATGGAGGTGTACCTTTGATTACCCTTGCGCCTTCATTTGACCAAGATTTAAACTATCCACGTGCTTCATTATCAGAGGTTTATGATTTGATAAAAGAAGATTTGACTTTTGCTAGCGAGCACTTGACTACACAGTGGTCAGGATTAAATGTAGGGCGTGCGACTAAAGGCGCAGCATTAGCTTACTTGGCTAAAGTACATTTGACCTTACGCGAATTTGTAGAGGCACGTAATGCTGCAAAAGCAGTCATAGACTTGGGTGTTTATAGTCTCATGGATGACTATGGTGATAACTTTTTATTAGGAGTCAGTGACAACAATGCAGAGTCCATTTTCCAAGTTCAATTTGCAGGTTGTGGTAATTTTGGAACAGGCAATGCTCAACAAGCATTTTTTGCACCATGGGGAGAAGGGATTACTAAAGATCGTGACGGTTGGGGTTCTCATGTACCAACAAGTGGTATTTTATCTAATCCTGGCACAACCATAAATGATGCCTTTGAAGAAGGCGACATCAGGAAATATCATAGCATTATGTCTCCAGGGAATCATTACCCAGAGATTAATCCTGGCGACGGTGGATATACTTATCCTTCAGCTGGCGCATCTGCCACGAGCATCAATATCAAGAAATACGTAGTTGGTAGCGGACCTAATATTTGCTTTATGAGTACACCTCAAAATCACCACTTAGTGCGCTATTCTGATGTATTGTTGACCTATGCAGAGGCAATCATGGAAATAGAAGGTGGTGTGAGTTCTAATACAGATGCCTTAGAAGCATTCAATCAGGTCAGAATTCGTGCAGAACTAGAACCTTTAGAAACCATTGACAAAGAAATTCTTTTACAGGAACGTCGCGTAGAATTTGCATTTGAAGGGCAACGTTGGTTTGATTTAGTACGCACAGGTCGTGCATTTGAAGTGATGACTTTGCACGGAAAAAATATTGCACAGCACAATCTATTGTTTCCTTTACCAAGCTCAGAATTGGAAATTAATACAAACTTGGAACAAAATCCAGGTTATTAATAAGGAACGCTGAAAGAATAACTTATAAAGGTTTGACAGAGAGAATTTTTTCTTCCCGATTGCCTCGGGACAGGCTAGTTTGGGCTTGAGAGAAGGATAATTGTTGATACGCTGCCTGCCCCGTGCCGAAG
>CAZQTE010000088.1:0-16033 GCA_964595615.1 uncultured Saprospiraceae bacterium | reverse complement strand
TAGTAATTAACAACTATTTTCTCTCTCCTACAAAACTCTCTTCTTTATATTTAAATAGCACATTAAAAGTAGTCAAACTACCATAGATGCGTGTCAAATATTGCTGCAAATTAACTTTTTCCTCATCATTCAAATTTTTGCTGCTATTGATGCGTTGTTCCATTACTCTTAGGCGGTCACGTACCATGACAATTTTATGAAAAAATGCTTCTAAAGGAATTTCCTTTGATTTTAAGCCATCATCATTAGGTTTTAAAATCATCGTTCCATTATTCCACTTGTCTCCTAGTTCTACTTTTTCTTGAATTCCATTATAGTGCTTTAATACCTTTACTAATGCTTTCTCGGCATGTGTAAAAGAAATTTCATCAACAGCCTCTGTTGCTTCAATGATATCCCATTTATCATAAGTTCTACTTACTGCTTGCATTCCATGTAGCATAAAACAGACTTCATAAGCAATTTTTCCTATACGCATTACTACACCACCGCCAAATGCAGGATGTTTCACGCGTGAACCAACTCCTAGAGTTTTTACTATAGCTTGAGTCATTGTATCGGTCATTTCCTAGAATTTTCAGTTTTGAAAATATGTGCAAATTATACACATTTTAATTTAATGACATATAATCAAGAATTTCGCCAAACACACCAACAATATCTTATTTTTGTAAAAATCGAACTACTTTTGCAGGAATTTTGAAATGCATTAACCTTTTTCAGGTTTAAGGGTTTTAATTGTACCTAATAAATTGAGTTTAAAATCAAAACAATAGATACTATGAAAAAGTATTTTTCTTTATTTTCCTTGCTTTTAGTTACAGCTTTTCTTGTTTCAAGTTGTAAACCGAAAGTTGACCCAAACTGGGCAATTCAAGAAGCTGAATTTGCCAAAGTAATGGCAGGACACGATGAAGTTATGCCCAAAACAGGTCAATTGAGCAAATTGAGCCGTCAGATGAAGAAATACATGACAGAAAACAAAGATTTAGATGATAATACTAAAGGTACAGTTGCTAACATGATATCTCAATTGATGATTGCTGAAGAAATGATGTTTGCTTGGATGGCAAATATTAAACAGCTGAAGGAATTGCGCATTGATAAAAGTCATGAAGAAATTATGTCTTATTTGAAAAAGGAAAAAGAGACTATGGAAAATGTTAAAAAGGCAACGGATACTGGTTTAGTAGAAGGGAAAAAATTGTGGGAGAGTCTACAACCTCAATAGCATTGATTAATTGTTAGTATTTTCAGTATAAAACCAAAAACAATTCGTTCTTAGACAATTTAAACTTAATGAGATACATACTTTTTTTTCTTACATCTATTTTTTTCTTCGCCTGTGGAGATACACCAGATACGCCAGTCAAGGACTTAAAAATTATCAAAAAAGAAGCTTTGTCTATCTTGGGTAACCGCGACGTAGATGCAAATGGAGACACGATTTACCCAACTATTCCTGATTTTGCCTTTATCAATCAGAATGGTGATACGGTGACCAATGAAGATTTTGCAGGTAAAGCCTATGTAGTAGATTTCTTTTTTATTCACTGTCCAACGATATGTCCAAAGGTAACGCGACAAATGTTGCGTGTCCATGATAAATTTATTGACAATGATAAAATTAAATTTATGGCGCACACGATTGACCCTAAACGGGATGATGTCGCTGCTTTGAAAAGTTATGCAGATAAATTAGATGCAAAAGCACCCAAATGGCACTTTGTCACGGGTGATAAAGATGAAATTTACGAAATTGCAGATGATTATTTTAGTGTGGCAGTTGAAAATCCAGATGCCCCAGGTGGCTTTGACCATTCTGGACGCTTAATTTTAGTTGATGAAAACAGACATGTCCGAGCTTTTGCAAATGGAACTGACCCAGATGAGGTAACACAGTTTATTGCAGATATTGAGGTTTTGTTAGCTGAAAAATAAATTGAACTTGTTATGAAAATCAAACTTGTAATAATCTTAGCAATTGCTTTTGGATTTTTCTTAAATGTTTACTCTTGTAAAGAAGAGACATTTTACCAAGGACATTCCATTTATGACTCTATATGTGCAAATTGCCACATGGAAGATGGAACAGGTCTAAAAGGACTAATTCCTCCTTTGGCGGGTTCAGACTATTTAAAGAATAATCAGTTAGAGGTAGGATGTATAATAAGACATGGAATGGAAGGAGAAGTAGTAGTGAATGGAAAAATTTATAATCAACCAATGGCAGGCATTCCATACGTGACAGATACGGAAATTGCTAATATAATAAATTACATTAATAATGCCTGGGGTAATGATTATGGAATGGTTGATTTTAAGAAGCTGAGAGTAAAATTAAAGGAATGTGCTGCGGAGGAAGAAAGGAAACGATTAGAAGAAAGAGCAGAAAGAATCAAAAAAATGAATCAAACAGATTAGTAAAGAAGATTACATTTCTACAAAAATATGGCAAAAAAAGTGCTACTTAGGCGACAGGCTTAAAGTAGCACTTTTTTTTTAGCTTTAATCAAAAAGTTTTTTCGTATCTATGCACTCTATCTTGTTTTGAGGGAAATAGTGTAAGCTTATTTACCACAAAATAATTTATCGTTGAAGAACAAAAATCGTTAGAAAAAGATAAATCTTACTAGTTAAGTAAATTCCATTACCTGATTAGATATTTATACTAGTCTACCGTATTACCGAATCTTTCTCAATTCATTTCTCAGTATGAAACAAATTTTCACACTATTCTTATTTTTAATTTCCATTTCGCTTTTTGCTCAGGCACCGCCTAATGATGATTGTGATTTTATCGTTGATTTAGGGGTAGCACCATTCTGTCCAGAAGGTATTTTTTATTCTAATACAGATGCAACACCATCGGATGTTTTACCTGGTTCTGAAGCCCCTATTGATTGTAATAGTCTTGGTGAACCTCAAACTGATGTTTGGTTTTATTTTACAGCTGTAGATACCATTTTAGATTACACAATAACTCTGACAGGTTTAGATAATCCTGATACAGGAGAAAGTGCAATTACAAATCCAGTTATCGTAGTATATCGGGGTGAAGGACCTTGTGAAGAAATGGAACAACTGCAATGTGAAGCCGCAAATATTGGTGACAATAATGTTGAATTAGTATTTGACACAGAATTGACTCCTGGCGCAGAATATTACATGCGTATTTTTGATTATTCTGTAACTGGAACACCAAATTCTGGTGCTTTCCAATTATGTGTAGACGAAACAGAAGTACCACCAAATCTGTGTGAGAATATTGTAACGGATGAATGTTCAGGAGAAATTTTTGATTGTGGTGGTCCGGACGGTGATTATATGTCAAATGAAAACTTTACATTGACTATTACCCCAGAAGGTGGTGCTGCTTGTATCACTATGTCATTGTTATATTATAATATTGATGCTTTTGGTGATGCCATTACATTTTATGACGGTCCTACAGCAACAGGCACTCCAATTTCTGTAATCTCTGGTGGACAAAATGGAGATAATACAGGTGGTGCATGTTTTCAAGCTTCTGCATCGAGTGGTTCTTTGACAATGCAATTTACATCTGATGGATTTACTGAATTTGAAGGATTTCATGCAGTCTGGGAATGTTCAGATGAGCCTTGTATTGAAAATGCTCAAATGACTTTAACCAATACAGATATCACTAATGAACAAATAGCTGAAATTGTAACAACACCTCAGTCGCAAGTAACTGTAACTAATATTAATTGTGCCGATGGTGCTTATGGTACTTTTGAAGGGGCTGATAATACAGATTTAGGATTAGGGCGTGGTTTGGTTTTATCTACTGGGCAAATCTTAGACAATGACAATATCTTTACATCATCTATTAACCAGCCTGCCAGTGACTTTGCAAGTAATGATAACGGTTTTGATGGAGATGATGACTTAGCATTTTTGAGTGGATTTGGAACTTTCGATGCCTGTATTGTTGAATTAGAAGTATTTGCTAATACAAATCAGCTTAACTTCGAATACGTTTTTGGATCTGAGGAATATCCTGAATTTGTTGGAGGTACGGTAAATGATGTTTTTGCATTCTTAGCAAGTGGTCCTGGTATTACTGGAGACCCTGGATTGAATGGTCAATTGAACATGGCAACCCTTCCTAACGGAACTGCCGTGACAATTAATGATGTGAATGATGCATTGAATAATGAATTTTACCGTAACAATGAATTTAGTAATAATGTTGTTTATGACGGTTTAACTTCAGATTTTCAAGGAGTTAAAAAGAGTTTGACAGCAACGGTGGATGTAATTCCATGTAATACTTACAACTTAAAATTAGGTATTGCTGACGGTGGTGACGGCGTATTTGACTCGGGAGTATTTATTTCTGAGATTACAGGTGGTATACCAACGGTTTCCGTTGACTATCAAAACGGAATTCAATATTTAGTTGAAGAATGTACCAGTCTTCCAGACGAAGTAGTTATCGATATAGGACAAGCTTTAGACACAGACCAAACTTTTGAAGTAATAATAGGTGGAACGGCGGAACAAGGCATTGATTATGATTTAGTTATACCTCCAACTATCACCTTCCTAGCTGGAGATACTATACAAACATTTCCGATTACAACATTGACGGATGGTATTCCTGAAGGCACTGAAAATATTCTCATTACACTGCGTGCCAATTTTGGTTGTGGTGATATAGTTTTATCAGAACTAGAGATTCAAATTGAAGATGCCTTAGCAGTTGAAATTTTTGCTGGTGCAGATACGACTTTTGTTTGTACTGACAGTTGTGTGATAATGGATGTAATTGGTGCTCCAAACTATGTTTGGACGCCTTCTGACCAATTTGACCCTCCAAATGTACCAAATCCTCAAATTTGTCCAACTGAAAGCCAATTGGTTTATGTGGTAGGATTTTTAGGTGTTTGTACTGCAATTGATTCGGTTCAAATTGAAGTCGTTAATCCTACTTTAGCTATCGAAACAAACGATGTATTAGATATTTGTGAAGGCTCAAGTGTTAGTTTAACCGCCGATAATAATGTTGGTGATGCCAATCTTATGTGGACACCTGGGGATGGAAGTATTCTTGACCCGACTCTAGGAACAATAGAGGCAACGCCTTTGGTTACGACTACCTATACCGCTACTGTTGAGGTAGCAGGATGTGTAGCTAGTGATGAAGTCACAGTAAATGTTGATCCTTTTGATTTCCCTGATGTAATTGAAGACGCTACCATTTGTCAGAATAGTAGTATTCAATTAGCTCCACCAATCTTGAATACTACGACACAATTTACTTGGACTCCAGATGTGGCTTTAGCTCCTGACAATACTGTTGCTGGTGTTATTGCAACACCAGATGAGACGACAACCTATACAGTTTTTGCTGATAGTGAAAATGGTTTCTGTCCACAATCTGAATCAGTTACGATTACAGTTATACCTGCTGATGTTGATGTTACGAATGCTCTTCCTATTGAGATTTGTTTAGGCGAAAGTGTTGATATTACTGCTACTTCTACACACAGTGACTTGGTGACTTGGACACCTTCAGAAACTTTAGAACCTGCTACAGGAACTACCGTAACTGCCACACCAACTGAAACTACAACATACATTGCTAACTTAGAAGTAAGTGGTTGTAGTGTTGCAGATACTATTACTGTTCGTGTAGACAGCTTACCTGCATCTGCTTTAGTAGAGTTAATACCAGAAGAAGAATTTTACTGTGAAGGTGAAATCATAACTATGGTATTCCCTACTTATGAGCCAGCTAACTTTTCTGATATTGAGCACTCTTGGACGCCAAATACTGGTTTAGAAAGTCCTGATTCTTTATGGAATTTGGTAATATCTGCAGTTGAAACAACAACTTACGTTCGTGAAACTACAAATCATGCTTGTTCAGTGACTGAGGAGGTATTTATTAATGTAGTCGAGACAGAAGACCTTATATTGACAGTAACACCTGAGACTATCTGTCCGGGAGAAGAGGTTCAGTTTGAATTGACCAGCGTGGCTGACTTAGGCGGTATTACTTGGAATACAAATCCAGAGGGACTCAACCTTAGCTGTGATGATTGTCCAAATCCTACTGCTAACCCTAATGTAACCGTTGATGTTAGTGCAACTTCTGAAACAGAAGAAGGTTCTTGTCCATTGAATAGTAACGTTGTAACTGTAACGGTTGAGCCAGAGCCGACATTAAATGTAACGGCGAGTCTATCGTCTATTTGTCTAGGAGCTACAACAACACTAAATGCAAATAATGCTTTTTCAGACGTTGTGTGGACCGATGAGACAGGTAATACAATTTCAAATGCTAGTGTCTTTGATGTAATGCCTACAGTGACAACAACGTATACCGCGACGGCTTCTAATGGTATTTGTGATGATGCTGTTCAATCAATAACAATCAATGTTGATACGGAAGAGCCGACTATCGAATTAGATGCGTCTGACTTTTTATTGTGTCAAGGTGAGGAAGTAAGCTTGACGGCAGTTACGAATGGTGACTCTGGATCGACTTTATGGTCAACAGGTGAAGTAGGTGCGTCTATCTCTCCTTCTCCAAATGAGACTAGTACTTTTACAGCTGTATATACTAATTCTTGTGGTGTAGAAGCAACAGCAGAGATTACAATTGATGTAGAACCTGATTTTGTTATCGATAGTACTACTGCTGTACCTGATACTGTATTCGCTGGAGAAAATGTGACCTTGTCTGTATTCCACACAGTTACAGTAGGACCTATGTACGAATGGACAATGAATGGCAATAATGTAAGCATCGAGGGTCCAATTACAGTAGTAGAGTCTCCTCAATACGATGGTGAAGGAGAAGAACCTCAATCTGTTAATTACTCTGTATTTATTACTAGTGAAGCGGGTTGTAATCATTCGATACAAGGAGAGTTCTTTATTTTAAATTCAATATTTGAAGTGCCAAATGTATTTACACCAAATGGTGATGAAACGAATGACTTCTTTTATCCTATTGCAACAGGTGCTAATACAATAATTGATTTCCGAGTATTTAATCGTTGGGGGCAACCAATGTATGAGAATGAAACGCCAATGACAGGTTGGGACGGGAACTTCAAAGAGAAACCTGCTCCTGCTGATGTTTATGCTTATGTTGTTAAGTATATCAATGCATTGGGAGAAGAGGTAACAGCGATTGGTGATGTTACTTTAGTAAGGTAGAGTAACAATATTGTTGTATTAAAAAATCCCGAGCCTTCATTGAAGGTTCGGGATTTTTCTTTTTGCAATCTCAGATTTGGTTCTTTATGAAATCGGTTGGTAGAGTTCAATATTAGTTACCTGGAGTTACTCAAAAGGTGACTTTGAGTCACCTTTTGAGTAGCTTACTGTGATTTACCAACCAAAATCATAAAGAGCCTCAGATTTTAGGTAGAGCCTAAGTTTTCAAAGTGAAAAATTCCTTATACCGTAATTTCCAATCGATTTCCTTCAATATCTAAGACCACACTTTCATAGTAGCCGTCACCAGTAGTACGTGCTTCTCCTACGACTTTGTAGCCGTCTTTTCGCAGTAATTCAGTCATCGCATCTACTTTTGCTTTTGTTCCTACACTGATAGCCAAATGAGTGAATCCCATAATTTCTTCACCCAAGCTTTTACGTAAGTCTGAAATGTCGGCTCGATACATTAGTTCTAGGCGTACAAATCCATCGAAAGAAAGAAAGTATGAACTAAATCCCTTTTTTGCGTTATGGTATTTTTCTCCTGCCTTCGCTTGGAAATATTTTTCGTAGAATGACTTAGTAGCCTCTAAATCGGTTGTCCAAAGGGCGATGTGGTCTATTTTCATAAAATAACATCTTAAATTACAACATTTGACAGGATTATTTAGCTCTTTTTTCATTTTTAAAACCTAAAAATATCAATATTTATGCGGCTTTAAAAGCAAAAACTATAACTAAGTGCATGACATTATTTATTCGGATAAATTTGAGAGAGAGTTTTTTTTGGTAGTTTTCTTTTAAAAATCGTTGCATGGTCTGCATCACGCGACTATTTTTAAGAGGAAAATAATCCCGACGCATCGGGACAGGCTAAAAAAATATCCTCTCAAAATGTCCGAATAAATAGTGTCATGCACTTAAATACTCTCTGTCAAACCTTTATAACTTACGCCTTTATTAATCTTTATCTAATCAGGGTGAAATCGCCACGGAAAACTTCTACTTTTCCGTCAATGAACTCAATCTCCGCAACATAAACAAAAACATCATTGTTCATTTTTTGACCTGAAAATTCACCGTCCCAACCAAAATTTACATCGTTTGGAGCAAAATTAGTATTCCTAAAAATTTGATTACCCCAACGGTCAAAAATGTTGAGAGTCTTAATTTGAACAACTTGTTCACTTGCGTAAATGGTAAATAAGTCATTAAAACCATCATTATTTGGACTAAAAGCTGTTGGGATATAAACGAATCGCTCTTCATTCACAAAAATGGTAATGTTATCTGAAACAGAACAACCAGTACTATCACGCAAGAATAAATTATAAGTCGTTGATTCTAAAATAGATGAAGTCACAGTTAGAGTTGAATCATTATCCAAAGAGTCAATAGGTGACCATATCAAATCCGCAATTTCATTTTCGTCCATATTCGTCACGGCTTCAATAGTATGAACTTCTCCTTGATTAATATTTACATTATCTCCAAGGTCTAAAGTCAATTCTTGTGCATTAGGCACTAAAATTTTAGAGTCTATATAACTCCCTTGAGAATCTGTAAAATTAACATCATACTCTCCAGCCTCTAAACCTGTGATGAAGTAAGGGAAACTAGTAAAAGAGCCAAATAGATTACCATCGACAGTCACCGTATAAGGAGGCGTTCCATACAAAATAGTATCTACTCTTATTGAGCCGTTTGCTTCACCAAAACAGATTGGTGGTAAACCTTGTCCTCCAACATCTAATAAATTGGTGACACTAACCAAAATAATACTATCACAACCCGTGTAACTTCCATTTTCTATAATAACAGTTCCACTTAGGTTATTTTCACTAAATATCTGTCCTCCCAATTGAAAAGTCTCACCTACTTCAAGAAATAGGTTAAGTGTTTCTACACTTTCTGGTGTAAAGCTTAGGTTTACTGTTAAAATACTATCACAGCCATTTGATGCCATTCCTTCAAAGGTAAAAGTAGAACTGGTATTGGTTTCGTCAAATAGAATGCCGCCAATAATTGCCGTCTCGCCTTCACACAATACGGTATCTAAAACACCAATAGAATTGGATAAAAAGCTAAGGTTGACCTGCGCTATACTATCGCATCCGTCAAATGAAGGAATACTTAAAATTTGAGTTCCCATTGGCGAATCAATATCATAAATAGTTCCTTCAATATCCAAGAAATCGTCTGGACACAATTCGTCATTATAGCTTGCGATTGCTGGCTCTGCAATTGTAACAACAACATTCAAAACACTATCGCAGCCCAAATAACTACCCATAGGAAAGGTTTCTGAACCCGTTAAATTATCTTCATCGTAAGTTATTCCATTAATAATAAAACTTTCGCCTTCGCATATAGTTGTGTCCAAACTTTCAGTTATTACATCGTTGAACATCAAAACTACATTGATTGTCGAGTCACAACCATTAAAAGTACCATTTTCAATAACTACAGTTCCACTTGACATTGTTTCATCAAAGATTACACCTCCAGCTTCATAAGTATCGCCTGTGCATAGAGTCATATTGATGTCGATTTCAACATCAGGATAGAATTCTAAATCAATAATAACTGTACTGTCACAACCTAAATAGCTGCCCATTGGAAAAGTAACCATACCGCTCGGATTGTCAATATCAAAGACTTCTCCGTCTACGATAAAGCTGGTATCGGAACAAAAAGTGCCATTCAAATCAAAGATGATTTCTGAGAAGAAGTTCGTGGTAACATTAACGGTAGAATCACATCCATTAGCTGCAGCACCAGACAAGACTGCTGGACCAAAAGGATTCATTGCATCAAATATTACATCTCCTACCTGCACACTTCCACCTTCGCATAAATCAAAATTGGCGTCAGAACTAACTGGATCATAAAAGAAAAGAGAAACATTTACAATCGAGTCGCAGCCCAAATAGCTTCCATCATCAAAAGTGAAAGAACCACTTGTATTCGATGCATCATAAAATTCACCGTTAATTGTTGCACTTCCGCCAATACAAACGAAAGTATCTAACTGAAAGGATACGGCATCACTAAAATCAATAGTTACATTTACAATACTATCACAGCCTTGATAAGAAGCATTTGGAAGAGTAGCTGGACCACTTGGATTCATCGCATCAAAAATAACTCCTCCAATGTCAATACTCCCACCTGGACATAATGTTTCCATGTAATTACCTTCTGGTATATCATAAAAATCTAATGTTACATTTACAGTACTATCACAGCCTTGAAACGAAGCATTTGGAAGGGTAACTGGACCATTTAAATTCATAGCATCAAAAATAACTCCCCCTATTTCAATACTATCTCCTTCACAAATTGTAGGTGTCGCTGTTCCTTCTGGAATATTATAAAAAGTCAGTGTTACATCGACAATACTATCACAATTAGCTTGATTTTGTAGGGTTACTTGACCTGTTGGAGTGCCTGCATTAAATACCAACGGTCCAACGACTAGGGAATCTCCCTCACAAATTTCTTCGACAACAAATGTAATTCCAGCAGGTGTGAGTTCAAGTTCAGTAACTATAGAACCATTAAAATTGGTGACACATCCTCCAAGACTTGTCATACTCTCAGGAATTAATTCAACCGTACCACCATTTTCAATTCCATAATCCGCTGGACAAATTATCACGACAACCTCATCATTAACAGAATTGAAAGTCTGAACAACAGAATTAATATTCAAATCTAAACTATGTGCGCCAGGCTGAGAAAATGTATAGGTAAAATCTTGGCACTCATCTGTACAAGTCAAAATATCCATAGGTGCATTAAGCGTCGACGGTGCATACCAAACTACAGGAAAACCTTGTCCAATATTTAAACAAGAGTCATCCAAATCAGGTAAATCATTTGCATCTGCCTCACTAACTACTGGGGTGAAATAAAGTGTATCTCCAGCAGTATAACCTGCGGGTTCTGTATTAAATATATCGTTGGTAATGTTGTAAATTGTACTACCAAGTTCCGTAGCCGTACCATTGTGTAAGAAAAAGGCAGAAACATCTCCAGGTCCCCAAGTAGGATCTGATAAGATGATAATTTCTGAAAATTCACCCAGACATAATTCTTGTAAATCTGTATTCACAATAGCTGGTGCATTCATACAATCACAATCATTTTGTAAACTGACGGATAGTGTACATCCCAAATCATCAACAAACTCAATAGTCATCGCTACATTGTTGTTTGCTAGGTCAGAGGTATAGCTTGTCCCAGTTAAAGTTCCACCACCGCTTACAATGCTATAAGGTGCTGTTCCTCCGATTAAATCAAAACTTGCGGAGTATTGTGTATTGTCTGCATTACAATTATAAATGAAATTTTCAAAGGCAAATTCTGCTTGTGGCGAAATTGTAACAGAAGAAGGCGTCCCAACTAAACCAGCACAACCATTAGAAGTCATCGAAACAATTGTATATGTCGTCTCGACATCAGGACAAACTTGATAAGTAATACTTGTATTAAAGTCAGATAGCGTCTCCTCCCCTCCAAATCCATCACTAATAACAACTTCATAATTTGGAATACCTTCAACTTCTATCATTAAATCAAAACAAGCATTTCCATCACCACAAATATCAGCATCTGATGAACTAAAACTAGCCGTTCCTTGATTCCAAGAGACAATTTGACCTTCATTTACTAACAAACATGGGTCTGTGATATCAACATTTCCCATTCCATCATCATCACCAGAAATAGCGGAGATATAGTAGATTGTGTTAGGATTATAAAGTGTAGCATCCCATGCAAAATTTGGATTGTCTTGTGTCAAAATTGGTGTACCAAGCGAGGCATCTGGATTAGCGTGAATTATATATTGGATTAAGTCTCCTGCTTCGATATCTTCATCTGTATCATCATAAGTCGCGGAAGCTAAATCACCCACACAAAGACTTAATGCTGTTAGATTCATATCTCCTAATTCTCCACTACATGCATATTCACAAACGTATACACCGCTTAAAGTTATGCTATTACAAGCATTGGCGTCTGTAATTTCAAAAGAATATGGGTCTCCACTTGTTATCGCATCAGATGTAAAAGTTGTTCCAGAAAAGCTACCACTAATTCCTGCGGCACTAAATGGAGCTTCACCTGTTACTTCGATTTCAATTTGATAACTACTAATATCTGCGGCACAAATGGTATCTGTAACGACAGCGGTAATATCAGGGTTGAATGTAATGTTTACATCTTGATTTATCTCAATTGAACAAATATCATCTTCAATACTCTCTAAGGTAACCACAGTGTTTTGACTTATTGGAATATCGGTTACGACTTGTGTATTGTTTGTTTGTTGGACAATAGAAGGCATTGCACCGTCAATATTGTAAGTATAAGTAAATGGAGCTGTTCCCGTAAAATCAAAAGTTAAGGTAGCATCATCTCCCTCGCATACTTCAGCTGTCGCGCTAACAGATGCTGTTGGCTCCGCAACCCACATGACAGGAACTCCCGCAGAAGTGCTTAAACAAGGGTCATCAAGATCAAATCCTACCAGAGGATCGGGTCCGCTAGTTACCGCAGAAACATAATAAACAGTATTTAAATTTAGAAACCCTGTAAAGTCAAAAGTAGGTCCTGTGGGATTCCATTGCAAAGGTAATGTTGCATTTGGACTCGGACTTTCATGAATAATAAAACCAAATACATCTCCAGCATCTACTATTTCATCACCATTATGAGTTAGTGTGATTAATTCTGACTGACAAGCGACTATGGTTGCAGGTGGAAAATCCATTGTCCCAGCATTATTAGTACAACTACAATCTTGTGCACCACTTACGATGATTGCTGGACAATTGCTATTATCATCAAGGGTGAAAGAATAATTTCCAGATGGAATTGGGTCTGAAGTAAACATATTTCCAGTGACCGTCCCGGCATCACCCGTAACGGCGTATGGTGGCGTACCTCCATTTATCTCGAAAGTTACAACATATTCTTGCGTCGCTTGGTTACAAGTTACATTAGGATTAGTGGTACTTAAAGCATCAGTCACTGTTACAATTGCAGTACCAGCTACAGTTCCCATACAAGTTCCACTAGCAACACTAGCTAATCCGTAAGTAGTTGTACTAGAAGGACTTACATTTAAAATAAATGGATTGTCAGAAGTCGTCAAAGCTGTTTGAGCAACACCTCCTACAGTATGAATAAAAGTGTACGGAGCTTCCCCTGTGAAAGCAACTTCTAAATCATAGCTTTCTCCATTACAAACAGAGCCACTAGACGAAAGAGTCGCTGTTGGAGAAGGAGTAACATCAATTACAGCTTGACCAAATAAATTTCCTTCACATCCATTATCATCTTCATAGGAAACTAAAGTATAAGTTACATCAGCGGTTGGATTAACACTAAATATATAAGGATTTGAAGCAGAAGGAGTTAATCCTTGATCTACATTATTAGCTGCATATTCAAAAGTATGAATTGGTGTGCCTGTAAAAGCTATTGAAATATTCGCAGTTTCTCCTTCACAAATGGCTTGATCACCACTAATTGTCGCTTCGGGTATACTATGTACATCAACAATAACACCTGTTCCTTCAGTAGCATCACAACCATCCGCTTGAGCATTTATAATAGTAAATGTAGTATTGAAAAATACGGGACCTGTATTGATAACGATTGGATTTGTTGGACTATTTATATTTTGAAAAAATGAGCCATTTCTTTGAATAATGAAGGAATAATTTGGATCTCCTGAATCAAATGAAACTGTTATATTGGTAGATTCTCCCGAACAAACAGTAGTTGCTCCACTCAATGTCGCATTTATCGTAGAAGTCGTAACATTTGCACTTCCAAAAACAGAACCGTCGCAATTTGCATCCTCTACAGAAACCAATTGATAAAGTGTATTACCTGCTGGGTTGACAGTTAAAGTATAAGGATTATTAGAAGTCGTAATAAGTGGTGTAACAGGGATGCCACCTTCTGAATATTGAAAAGTCCAAGGGCCTGTTCCCGTGAAATCAACGGTTAAATCATAGTTTTGACCAGCACATGCAATTCCTCCACCTGATATAGTTGCAGTGGGTGCTGTAGTTGTAGATAAAGTAAGTGGAAGTATATCATTACAATTAGCAGAAACTTCTGCGTAGGCAAATATTGTTTCTCCGTTCGTTGGCTGGTAATTTCCAGAGATTTGATTTCCAGGAGTCGCAGGATTTCCAGTATGATAAGTTATTGGAGCTCCTGTTCCATTATTATCTATGATATTTATACTTGAAATATTAAAGCTTTCACCATTACAAACGACTGGTGTTGGAGTAATTAAAAACAAGTCAGGTCCAGGCGTAACATTAACCATGAATGGTTCATCAGAGTCGCAAGTTGAACTTGGGTCATAAATATAATATGTTCCACTTATCGAGGTGGTTTGAAAAGGATTGTAAGAGGTTCCTGTGCCGTTTGGACCAGAAAAATACATTTCATTACCAGATAAATCTACACCTGTAATAGAAGGGAAACTAACTGAACCACAGTTAGATAAAGTTCCTGGATTATTAAATGTTGGCCCTGTTCCTACAGTTATTTCTGCTTCGTCAGTAAAGTTAGAAAAGATTGGACAACCTTGAGAATCTGTTACAGAGAATAGACTATAAGTAACAGAAGTAGTAATACTTACATTTTCTGTATGCCCATTAAACACGTTGTTTACAGGAAACATTGCTCCATTATCATCTTGATAAACAATGTTAAATGGACCTCCTGTATTAGGTAAATTAAAAGTTAGAACATCATTGAAGTTCCCACAGCCAGAACAAGTAGAACAGCCTACAAAAATATTACTTGGAGAGATTAACAAATTAGAAATAACTGGGTTAGCATTGTAGGATGTACAATCAGGGAATTCTGTCCAATTTGCTTGGTTACGTATCCGTGTTATCCACTCTAATTGAGTAGCTGACCCCGTTGGTCCAGTATACTGCATATAGCTAGACTGGGTGGAAGAAGGTTCCATATGATAACAAGGATCAACAGACGGGTGTAAGTTGGATTGGGTAGATGTACCATCTGCAGACCAACTATTTCTAGTATTAAAACCAAATAAAACTGAACCTCCAACGTAATCTGCATCGTGTGAACCAGGTGTTCCTTGCATCCAGACTCCACCTTGCAAAAAGTAAATTTGATCACCACTCGAATTGAAGTTCATGGAGGCAATCTGAGGAGTTAACTCAGCAAATGAAATAGTAGGATGACTTGGTGAATTATAGTTAGCGTTATTGTCTGAGATAAAAGTAATCACCTGTCCAGCAGGAATAGGTGAATTAATAGTCATTTGTAAAACTTCCTCAGAATTTCCCCACAAACCAGGATTTACTCTTTCCCAGCCATTATCAGTTACTTCGATTTGAGTACCGACCTCAAGGTCTATAAAAGAGACAAAACTAATAATATCCGCTCCTGTTCCACCTCCACAAGCTTGGTCTTGTGCATTAACACCTACGACGGCTAAATCTCCAGGAAGAAGAGTTGTCTGAGAAAAAGCATTCTCAGCATTTCCAAATGATAAAAAACAAAGAGCAATAATAATAAAACGTACTAACGTCATGTTGAAAATCTTGTATAGACTAAAACTAAATTGTGTTTAATCTAAAGTGTTTGTTTACTGAAGGGGCTGCAAATCGAGACGGAAATAGTTTGTTGACAATGCAAAGATACCATCCAAAAATTGATTTAAAGGAGGATTTTTAGTTAAGTTCACATAAATTTATGAACTGAATTAGACAAATAACAGTTACTATAACTTTATTAGACTTTTTACTCGGATAAAAATGGTTAG
>CAZQTE010000087.1:0-16154 GCA_964595615.1 uncultured Saprospiraceae bacterium | reverse complement strand
ACAACCTCAGCAATCTCCGCCGCCGCATCAGGCTTAGCCATTGCCAGTATATTCTTAGACAAATCATCCGCCCAATCCTTCTCCCATAAAATCTCCAAAGCCTTTTTAACAATCAGCGCATCCGCATCCTTATCCTCTACCAAAACAGCCGCTTTTTCCTTCACCAAAGCCATAGCATTTTTCGTCTGGTGGTCTTCTGCCACATTAGGCGACGGAATGAGAACGGCAGGTTTTCCCACCAAACACAACTCACTAATCGTCAATGCACCTGCACGTCCAATAACGACATCGGCAGCTGCATAAGCTAAATCCATCCTATCAATGAACTGACTGATTTTTACGTTTTCGCACTGTGCCGTCGCACTCTTTGAAAACTCATCAATATATAATTTACCAGCTTGCCATAAGATTTGCACCTGACTGTTTTGTCTGATAAAATCTGCATTGGCAGCCATGGCAACATTCATACTTTTTGCGCCCAAACTACCTCCGACTACAACGATAGTTTTTTTATTGGGGTCTAAATCAAAATGCTTTATTCCTTCCGCGCGTGTTGCTGTCATTTTGCGAATTTCTTCGCGTACAGGATTTCCTGTTAACTGCAATTTTTCGGTAGGGAAGTATCTCCCCATGTCTTTATAAGCGACACATATCTTATTGACCTTTTTTGACAATAATTTATTGGTGACGCCAGCATAGCTATTTTGTTCTTGCACCAAAGTTGGAATGCCTTGTCGGCTTGCCATGTAGAGGGTTGGACCACTTGCGTATCCGCCCACTCCTACGACGACATCTGGCTTGAATTTCACAACTATTTTGCGTGCTCGCCATAAAGATTGGATTAATTTGAAACCAAAGGATAGATTTCTACGTATAGACTTACGGTGAAATCCGCTTATATTCAAACCTTCAATGGTATAGCCCGCTTTCGGTACTTTTTCCATTTCAATCTTGCCATTTGCACCGACAAATAAAAACTCGGTGTCTGGTCTTTTTTTCTTTATCGCATCTGCTATAGCTATGGCGGGAAATACGTGTCCGCCTGTTCCGCCGCCGCTGATGATTACTTTTAGTTTTTTTGACATTAGTTTTTGCTAATGCAGCTTGTTCGCCCCCTAATCCCGAGCAAAAAGCATCGGGAGGAACTTTCTGCGTGTATAAGTTTATGGGTTAATTTGCCCTACTTTTTTCTCGTTTTCCTTAAAAACGAATTTTATTTTTCAATTTACTTCATTTAAAAACCTACATTCTCCCCTTCAGGGGTCGGGGCTTCTTCAGAAATAAATCTTATTTTTTACGTCTTCCTTTTCCACCACCTTGCTGTTGCGGTGCTTCCTGTGCCGGTGCTTCTACCACGACTTCTGATAATTCTGCCTCTGCTTCCACAAATTTACTGACACTCAAAATGATACCAAATGAGATACAAGTAAATAAAATACTTGTTCCCCCCATACTCACTAATGGAAGTGTTAAACCCGTCACGGGGACTAAATCTACACTTACCGCCATGTTAGCTAATGCTTGAAAAACAATAATCATTGTAATACCCATTGCTGCCATTCCTCCGAAAGATTTATCGCTTTTCGTTACCAGACGTACTGCGCGAAAAAACAACAAAACATACATCGACAATATCAAAAGTGAGCCTAATAAGCCATATTCTTCAGTAATAGTCGAGTAGATAAAATCAGAATACGGTGCTGGTAAATAATTACGCATTACGCTGTTTCCAGGTCCTACTCCTACTATATCTCCATTGGCTATTGCCATCATCGAATGCTGTACTTGATAACCTATTTCTTTTTCTCCAGCACCTACAAAATCTTTCATACGACTTACCCAAGTATCAACACGTACAAAGTCTGGGGCAAATTCTCCAATGATTATTAAACAGGCAAATACTACAACTCCTAAAATAAAGGTCAATGCTATATACTTCCAGTCAATCCTGCCGACAAACATCATTGCAATACAAGTAAAAAATAACAACAATGCTGTACTTAAATCCGAAGGTGCTATCAATGCAACTACCATTAAAATCGGCAGTATTATCGGCATAAATGCCTTTTCAAAGCTTTGTATATAGTCTTTGTGTTTTGTGATTTCACGGGCTACAAAGAGGATTAAGGCTAATTTTGCAAGGTCAGAAGTTTGGAATGTAATGCCAACATAAGGAATTTGTATCCAACGTCTTGCGCCATTTAACTCTGGTCCCATGGCTATAGTGAATACCAGTAAAGGTATCGTTATCAGCATTAGCCAAGGCGCCATATTCTTGAATTTCGCGTAATGCGTCAAGTAGGCAAAATAGGTCAATACCAGTCCAAAACCTAAGATAACAGAATGCTTCAATAAGTAGCGCTCTGTATCTCCACCTGCCATTTTATAAGCCAAAGAACCTGTTGCAGAGTACACAGACAAAATACTGAACATCGCCAAAACAGCAATAATCATCCAGATGACTCGGTCACCACGTAATTCCGTATATATTCTTGCTCCTAAACTCATTTTTCGAGTTGTTAGTTGGTGGTTGGTAGTTGTTAGGCTGCTCTAACTTGTACGAACTCTATTATTTTATTTTTGACTTTAAATTTTGTGTGTCTTGAATTTGAATTTGATGCTTGCATTTGAATTTAAAAAAATCAGCTATTAACAAATCTGACTGCTTCCTTAAATTTATCTCCTCTATCCTTATAATTTTCGAACAAATCAAAACTTGCACAAGCGGGACTCAATAAAACTACATCTCCCTTTTCAGCATAAACACTTGCGCGTTGTACGGCTTCCATTGCACCGCCTGCTTCTTCTATATTTTTGATGATTGGGCTGAAAAATTCTATCAATTTCTCATTATCAACTCCCAAACATATCAATGCTTTTACTTTTTCTTCTGCCAATTCGATTAATGGCGTGTAATCATTGCCTTTATCTGTGCCGCCCATAATGAGGACTGTTGGCTGCGACATGGCTTTTAATGCGTAAAATGTGCTGTCCACATTAGTCGCTTTACTGTCGTTGATGTATTCTACATCGTTGATTGTGCCGACAGACTCCAAGCGATGCGGGTCATTTTTAAAGGTGTTTAATCCTTTCTGAATGTCCGTGTCCGTGATACCCAACTCTTTGGCTATTTGTACAGCACAGGTCGCATTGAATTGATTGTGTGGTCCGCGTAAAGTGCTGTGTGACAAATCAAAAGCTATATTATTAACTTTGATTTTTCCCTCGTCTGGGAATTCCATTTTTACAAAATTCCTTCTCGCCTCCAATCTATCTAAATCCTCTCCGCTGATGTCAAAGTCTTCATAATTCACGCCTAAATCATAGTTTAGGATAAGCAAATCATCAAAAGTTTGGTTCATCGCAATCCGAAACTTTGACCTTGCATATAGACTCATTTGATTATCATACCGGTCTAAATGGTCTGGTGTGATGTTGAGTATAACTGCAATATCTGGGCGAAATTTATGAATACCGTCCAACTGAAAACTACTCAACTCCAGTACATAATAGTCAAAATGTTGTTGCTCATAAATGCAACGTGCAAATGAAATCCCTACATTCCCAGCCATTCCTACATTTAATCCTCCCGTTTTTAGGAGTTGGTAAGTAAGATTGGTTGTCGTAGTTTTTCCATTGCTACCTGTGATTGCTATAATCTTTGCATTGGTATGGCGACTCGCAAATTCGATTTCAGAAATGACTGGTATTCCTTTGGCTTTCAGTGCTTGCACTATGGGTGCGGTGTCTGGTATGCCTGGGCTTTTCACCACTTCATCTGACTCTAAAATGCGTTTTTCGGTATGCTGACCTTCCTCGTATGGAAGCTTATATTTTTCTAATTCTGCTTTGTAAGCTGCTTTTATTTTGCCAAAATCTGAGACAAACACTTGGTGTCCCAGTTGTTGGGCTAAGAGCGCTGCTCCTATGCCTGATTCTGCTGCTCCGAGGATTGTTGTTTTTGTCATTTATACTTTTTGTAAAAGCTAACAATGATTTTTTCAATAAATACCTTCTCTCAGAAATTCCTCATCCAACTTTTCCCAATCCACAATATCATAAGGCGCTGTTGGCGAAGATTTCAATGGACTTCCTTTACAAATATCATCTATAAAAATAGTCCGCGTCTCGTGTTGTCTTTTCCAATTCCAAGGTAAAGGGTCTATCTTTTTTCGTTCAATCTTAGTGATTATGTCTATTTCTTCGGGTTTATTCAAATAAATTATCGCGTCTTTCAATGTTCCGTCTTTCAAGTCTGCGCGATAGGTATTTAGAATAATTTCGTATCCAGCTTTTTGTAATTTTGCTATAACTTTGAATGCTCCTAAATTATACTTTCCGATACGAGGGTGTTGATGTTCTACTACTGTTCCGTCAAAATCGAGGTATATTTTATATTTCATTTTTTTCTTTTGACCTTGGCAGCTAAAGCAGCCGGTACCTTATCGTATTTTCAAAGTCAAAATCGTCACCACCGCCAATAATATCCCTACTATCCAAAACCTCGTCACAATCTTCGGTTCTGGCATCATCATTTTTTGATAGTGGTGGTGTAAAGGAGACATTTTGAAAATTCTGCGTCCTTCTCCGTATTTCTTTTTGGTGTATTTAAAATATCCTACTTGTAATACGACTGATAGATTTTCCGCTACGAAAATACCACAAAGGATGGGTAGCAAAAGTTCTGTGCGTATCAAAAGTGCCAATGCTGCGATAATACCTCCTAAGGTTAAACTGCCTGTATCGCCCATAAATATTTGAGCAGGATAGGCATTGTACCAAAGAAAACCAATACATGCACCAATGAAACAAGCGGAGAAAACAACTAATTCTCCCGCACCTGGCAAATACATAATATCCAAATAATCCGCTGCGATAACATTACCTGAGACATATGCTAATAGTCCTAATGTGACTCCGATTATCGCACTTACTCCTGTGGCTAATCCGTCTATTCCGTCAGTTAAATTGGCGGCATTACTAATGGCTGTAATGACAAAAACTACAAATGGTAGAAAGATTATCCAGCCCCATTTGTATGCGTTATCACCTAAAAACCACAATAAACGGCTGTAATCCAAACGATGACTTTTCAAAAAGGGGATGTTTGTCATCGTCGTCTTTACGTGTGCATAAGTGACTGCTGCTTTTCCGTCAATTTGGTCAACAGTGCGTGTTCTAACGATTTCGTAGTTTCCTGCTTTTGCATCATCTAACTCCATTCTTACCACTACTCCATCTGAAAACATCATGGTTAATCCAACGATAAGTCCTAAGATGATTTGTCCAAGGACTTTAAATTTTCCACTCAGTCCTTTTTTGTTCTTACGAAAGACTTTGATATAATCATCCGTAAAGCCAATGCAGCCCATAAAAACGGTAGATAACAAAACCAATTGAATGTAAACATTCGTTAAGTCTGCTACTAACAAACAAGGGATGACTATCGCCATAATAATGATGATGCCACCCATAGTTGGTGTTCCTTCTTTCTGCTTTTGCCCTGCTAATCCGAGGTCGCGAACGGTTTCGCCTACTTGTTGTCTTTTTAAAAATTTAATTATCTTTCCTCCGAATAACATGCTGATTATCAGAGAAATGACTATAGCGATGCCTGCGCGGAAGCTGATGAATTGCCAGACTTGGGCGCCGGAGGTGCCGTAGTTTTTTTCTAAGTATTGAAATAAGTGGTATAACATTGTTTTTCGTTTGTGTTAGTTTTCGCCCCCTAACCCCCGACCGGGGGGACTCGCGTTGAACTTAATTTTTTGGGGATTATTGGCTTTTGTTTCTCATTTTTTATTAGGATAAAAATTTATATCAGGTCAGTTTAATTTATAAAATAACGCAGAGAAATAAATTCTAAAATTCCCCCCACTATCAACCCCGAAGAAAGTTCCCCCGGTCGGGGGTTAGGGGGCGAAACACTCAAAGCTCACCCTCAAGCTCCCTACACTTCTCAGAAATCTTCCTCAAAACAGCCTCCATTTCATACAACACCTGATGATTAGTAAATCGAATTTCAGAAATCCCGTTATCCTTCAAAACTTGCGTCCTCACCTTATCATATTCTGCATTTTGAGTTTCATTATGCACTTCTCCGTCAATTTCAACACATAAATTTAAGCGAATACAAAAGAAATCCAGTACAAAGTGATTGTAAGGATGCTGGCGACGAAATTTATGCCCATTTAATCTCTTCGCTCTCAACTGTGTCCAAAGTAAATTTTCCGTTACCGTTGGATTTCTTCGTTGTTCTTGAGCAAAACGAAATTTTTCAGGAGTTGCACCGCCATATATTCTATCAATTCTTTCCTTTTTGGTTTTACTATCTTCTTTTTCTCTCATAGCTGGGGGATTTATCAAATTCAAAAGGCAGTAAACAGCCGATAATTCTCCGTTGAACTACCAACCGCTTACTGCACTAACTGAGAATGATATTTTTGAAGTACGAAGTACGATTTACGAAGTACGACAGCTCTTGCTTGTACACTGTCTATACTTATACTTCTTACTTTCCTTTTTCTTTTTTTAGCTTTTCTCGGCTTTTCTTGATTGAATATACTGTCATCGCTACAATTTCATCTGCTTCTTTCCACAATTTTAGTGCTTCATCTCTATATTGAGGTCCAATCGCTACTATAATTTCTAACCAATATTGTGACTCATCCGTTTCCTCTTCTACAATTTTTAGTTTATTGATAAAATCTGCGGTAGATTTTGCTCTACAAGCCGCCCGATAATTTGTACCAGGTGAAGTTTCTGAGCGTACAAGTTGGTTTCTACATGCTCGAAATTCTGGAGTTTTAGGCAATTTCGCACAAAATTTCAAAATATCAATCGCAAACTGTTTCGTCCGCTTTTTCATTACAGCCTTATCCATAACAACTTATTTCGATTAAAAGGGTCAAAGTCTCGCCCAAGTCAGAGCAGTCGTAATTCGTACCTCGTACTTCAAAAGCCCCGTCCAAGTCAGAGCAGTCGTACTTCGTAATTCGTACCTCGTACTTCAAAAATCACCCTTCAAACGCCTTTCGCAACTCCAATTTATCATCAAAATCCAATCTCTCTCCATTTACCTCCTGATATTTCTCATGTCCTTTTCCAGCCACTAAGATAATATCATTTCGCTGGGCTAACTGCACTGCTGTCTTAATCGCTTGCTTTCGGTTAGTAATCGTCAGTGTTTTTTGAGTAGCGTACTTAGGGACTCCTGCCTCCATTTCTTCTAAAATGACATTTGGGTCTTCGGTACGCGGATTGTCACTGGTCAAAATGACTTGTTGGCTATTATCGCAAGCGATTTTTGCCATTTTGGGTCTTTTTGATTTGTCACGGTCACCGCCACAACCTACGACTGTGATGATTTTGCCCTCACCTTCTCGCAATTGATTTATTGTTTGCAGCACTTTTTCGAGTGCGTCGGGCGTATGTGCATAGTCCACTATGGCAATGATACCTCTTTGTGCGTCGCGGAGATAATCAAAGCGACCTTCGGCAGATTTTAAGGCAGATAAGGCTGCCATAGTCTCCATTTTATCTTGGTCTAATAAGCGGGCTACAGCATAACAAGCCAATAGATTATAAGCGTTAAACTTCCCAATAAGTCTTCCGAAAAATTCCTCACCGTCTAGGTCTAGGTGTAATCCAGAAAGTGTATTTTCGAGAATTTTTGCTTTATAATCTGCAATTTGGCGTAAGCTGTAAGTGTATTTGCGAGCTTTTGAATTTTGCAACATGACCATGCCGCGTTTATCATCGACATTGGTCAGGGCAAAAGCATTTTTTGGCAAATTGTCAAAGAACATTTTTTTCGCGTCTATGTACTCGCGAAAAGTTTTGTGATAGTCCAAATGGTCGTGACTGATATTGGAAAATAGTCCACCCGTAAAGTTCAATCCCGCAATGCGGTGTTGATGAATAGCGTGGCTGCTTACCTCCATAAAGGCGTAATCGCAACCTGCTTCTACCATTTCAGCTATCAACTCTTGGAGACTGACGGCATCGGGCGTGGTGTGCGTTGCCGATATTGTCGTTGCTCCAATTTTATTTTCTATTGTCGAAATCAAGCCTGTTTTATAGCCCAAATTCGAGAATAAGTCATAGAGTAAAGTGGCAGTTGTCGTCTTTCCGTTCGTGCCCGTTACTCCTACTAATTTTAATTTATTGGAAGGTTTGTCGTAATAATTTGCGGCTATTTCTCCTAAAACTCGCGCAGAATTTTCGACCTTAAGGTAGGTTAATTCGTTGTGTAGTTTTTTGGGGAAGGTTTCACAAATTATTACGCTCGCACCCAAATTTATTGCTTTCTCAATGTATGCATGTCCGTCTGCCTGCGTCCCTCGAACAGCAACAAAAATATCATCTTTTCCAACCTTGCGGCTATCAAATTGAATCTTGTTGACTGTTCGAGACAGGCTGCCTACAGTCTCCTGCGGGCTGATGTTTAAAAGTATGCTTGTTAGTCTTCTCACGCGTCCTGAGTTGTAGAAACGGTTTTATAAAATTCCTCAACGGCTCCCTCAAGCTATTGATTATTAGAGAGTTAGACTCTCCTACCAAAAACGATTTCAAATTAAGGCTGCGTAGTTTGTCTTTTGCTTATAATTTGCTGATTGTCAGAAAAAAACGCAACGACAGTAGAGATAATTTTGAATGAAGAACCCCGATAGTGATGCGGGACAGGTTTTGAATTTTGAATGCAGCCAACTTATTGGTTATCAATCTTTTTCAAACTTACCTCATCTTTTATTTTAAAATTAACTCCATAGTTTAGTTTCAAAAATAGTTTGTTCTTGTGATGAATGTTCAACTAAAGTGTGTATAAGATAGTGTTTCAAAAATGTAAAAAATAGTGTTTCACAGTGCGTCCGAATGTAAATGAAAAGCGTTTAAAAAATATAGTGTCCCGTGGAGGGGGCTTTACAAACAGCCAGAATGTAAATTCTGTTTTCAAGTAGTTTTGACTTAGCCGTTCCTCCGAATTAAGTTTCTTTTTTAAGGTGAGAGGTGTCAGGAGAGAGGTGAGAGTTTGTTTAGTATAAACTAAAATTCTCACCTCTCTCCTCGCCCCTCTCACCTTTTTCACTAAAGGTTATAAATCCACTTGACTTTCAGTTTTCACTAAATATCAGCAAAATCTCCTATCCTAAAGTTATCTTTATATTTTGACCTCGCGCCTTTGTGCCAGGTTTTATGCTTTGTAATTGTACTTTTCCATGTCCTCTTACTTCTACACGTAATCCGCGATTTTCTAATAAAAACAGCGCATCTCTCAATCCCATTCCTTCCACATTTGGTACTGTTTTATCATCAATTGTTCTACGGCGAATTTTTAGACTATCTGTTTTAGTCGCAATAATTGCGGCAAAATCAGATTTCGTTTGTGTCTCATAAGGCAACTTCAAACCTGCCAATATCTTCTGAAAATCAGCCTTCATTCCAACATTTCTATCTGGCAAATTACGCTTTGCCAATTGTGGTTTAGGTTTCTGATTAACTGCCTGATGTACTATTGCTTTAGTCGCAAAAATATTATCCGTTATCTCTTTAAATATCGGTAACGCTACTCTACTACCATAATATTCTCCCTTTGGATTACTCATCACAACGATGACGGAATACTTTGGATTTTCTGCTGGAAAATAACCCGCAAAGCTGGATTGATATCCTCCAACTGAACGCGTATTTTTCAATTTCTTATAGTTAATTTGTGCTGTTCCTGTCTTACCAGCGAAAGTGTATAAATCTGTTTTTTGACTTTTCGCTGTACCGTTTTCAACCACTTGTTTTAGCAAATATTGTGCGGTCTTAATTGTACTTGGTTTAGCGATTTGTCGCTTAATGACAGTCGGTGGAAAACGTTTAATTTTCTCTCCATACTGCTGCACCTCTTCTACCAAATATGGTTTCATCAATTGCCCGTCATTAGCGATTGCATTGTAAAAAGTTAGCAATTGCAAAGGAGTCATTGAAGTTTCATAACCTATTGACATCCAAGGCAATGTAGTTCCTGACCAATCATCTTCATCACTATATGCGGGTTTAATATATGGTGCAATTTCACCATCAATTTCAATGCCCGTAGGATAGTTTAAATGAAACCTTTTCAAATTCTCAATGAACTTACCACCTCTTTTGGTGCGTCCATAATGTTCTTGTACCAATTTTGCCATTCCTACATTAGAAGAAATCTCAAAAGCGTGTTGAACAGTTGTTGTATCTAAATTATGAAATGAGGCATCTTGCAATGTTTCTTCATAAAAATCTGCTTGTCCTTGCTCTAAGTCAATGCTATCTGTCAATTTCACCAATCCATCTTCTAAAAGAGACATCATAGAGGCAATCTTAAAAGTAGAGCCAGGTTCAATGCTCGTTCCAATTGCGTGATTATAAGTTTCCCAGATATCACCATTTCTGGTTTTGCCGAGATTAGAAATACCTCGAATAGCACCTGTCTCAACTTCCATGACTATGGCTACGCCCCACTCTGCCTGATATTGCAACATGCCTTTATATAAGGCATCATTGGCTATATCTTGGATGTTAACATCGATAGTTGTGAGAATATCGTCTCCAATTTGCGGTTCGATTTCCGCTAAATCATTCACAGGAATCCAAACATCTCCTGGTGCGTTAAACATCAATTGCGCGCCTGTTTCTCCTGCTAATATTTTGTCAAAACGTCCCTCCAAACCCACTTTGATACTGTCTCGAACGTATCCAACAGTTCTCTGTGCCAAAATACCAAAAGGACGGTCGCGCTTAAATTTTGGTTTAGCAATAAATCCACCTTTAAACTGTCCGCGATTAAAAATTGGAAACTTACTAATGAATTGTTTTTCATCAAAGTTTGCATTCTTTTTAATCAAAACATATCTCTGTTTTCCAACTCTTCGCAAATCCACCAAATAATCACGATAAGCTCCTGGAGTCTGCGAATTATCTACATAAGTCGCAATACAATGCGCCAGACTGTCTATATTTTCAAAGAACACTTTATCTGTTAAAGCATCAGAATTAGGGTCAAATCCTATATCAAAAAACGGTAAGGAAGTCGCTAAAAGTCCGCCGTCATTTGCCAAGATATTGCCTCTATCTGCTTCTATTTCTACTTGTTTGATGTATTGTCTTTCACTCTGTCCACGCCACTTCTTTCCTTCAACCAAACTTATATATGATACCTTCCCAAAAATCGCCACCGCTATCAAGCAAACCACACCGCACACAATGTACGCTCTGATTAATACTTCATTTTTGATTTTTGTGGCCATCTTAGTGCGTCAAATAGTATGGTGTCGTCAAGGCAACACGCCTAATTGTTGTTGTTTTTGAAAAATAGTAGTGAGTCTCGTTTGTAAACTGCTGATTTTCAGCGCTTATTTGTTTGTTCGGCTATTGTGAGTAGTGTTTCCTTCTATTTGTCTAAAGTGATTTTGATAGGTTTCTCACGGATAACATGCAGTCCCATATTTTTGACGTTTCGCTCGACGACTGAGTGTCGAGAGTTACGCATGAGTTCTGCTTTTTGTGAGTTATATTCTCTCTTTAGCTCTCGGACTTCGCGTTTCATCTCTTGGATTTCACGGACTTGTCCTTCTGCGTAGTGTGCGTTAGCAATGTAAATTATCGCTAAAAACCCGAGGAATAACACAAATGGTAGGTTTTCGAGTATAAGCTTTGCGCTTGCACTCCCTAGGGATGTGTAATTTTGGAAGGATTTTTTAGCCACCGTTTTAAATGTAAAATGTTTTAAATGTATAATGTCGAATGACAAATCTATAATTTTGCCTCTCCAACTTGTTCCTTTAAAACACTGTTTTTATAAAATAACTTGCTTGCTTCTAATTAAAATCGAACAGAGTCCAATGACGATTTAACGAGACGAAATTATACATTTAACAATATACATTCGACATTTCTATACCTTCATTCCCACTCTCATTTTCGCGCTTCTTGCTCTCGAATTTTCTTGTAATTCTTCCGCTGTTGGTAGTATTGGTTTTTTTGTCAATACTTTGAACGGGCGGTCGATTTTTCCGAAATCATCTTTAATGACTTCGCCCTCTAAATTTCCTGTTTTAAGGAGATTTTTCACTAATCGGTCTTCTAAACTGTGATAGCTAATGACGACCAATTTCCCACCAGGAGCTAAAATATCTTTGCATTGTAGCAAAAAACTCTCTAAGACTCCCACTTCATCGTTAACTTCTATGCGTAATGCTTGAAATACTTGTGCCAAATACTGATTGCGTTTTCCGCGCACTATTGGACCTAAGACTTCTAAAAAGTCAGCGATTGTCTTTATTTTTTTAAACTCTCGCGCTTCTGCGATAGCTTCTGCTAAGGTTTTTGAGTTACGAATTTCGCCATATCTACTAAACATCTCTTGCAAATCTGCGGCGCGATATTCATTAAGAATGTCTGCCGCATTTTTTTCTTGTCTTTGATTCATCCGCATATCTAAATCTGCGTCAAATCTAAAAGAGAAACCACGTTCGGCTTCATTAAACTGATGAGAACTAACTCCCAAATCTGCCAAAATACCGTCCACTTGCTCAATTCCGTGATAACGCATAAAGCGTTTCATAAATCGGAAATTGTGATGATTGAGCGTAAAGCGTTTGTCATCTGGGATATTTCGTAGCGCATCTGCATCTTGGTCAAAGCCATGTAGATGACCATTCTCTCCTAATTCATTCAATATCAATCTACTGTGTCCGCCTCCACCAAATGTTGCATCTATATAAATGCCATCACTTTTGATAGACATGGCCTCTATTGACTCTTTTGCCAAGACAGGATTATGATATTCACTCATCCGCAGCTGGCTTTTTAACTAAGGCTTGTTCGCGCTGCAATCCGAATGCGTCAATTTCCAAAGTCTTACGATTCTTATAGTTCTCTTTTGACCAGATTTCCATACGACTCAGAAAAGTATAAATAACTGCTTCGTCCGTAATATCAGTCGCTTCCATTTGTAACTGAGATAATGAAATTCTATCAGCACTATCCAATTTAGGGTCGGTGGCATCGTGGAAAAAATCTCTAACCATGATTAAGTTGGACACAACATTTAAATCGAGTTTTCCTAATCTGTTTGTTTCTTGTGCCCACTGTTCCTCAGTGTATAAAGTTAGACATTTCCCCACGCCACGCGCTATATAAAACTGGCCATTCGTCCCTCCCTCACCGAGTTTTTCTAATAGTTTACTCGGTAAGCGCAAGCGGCCTTTATTATCAACTTTTATAGGATATGTACCTACTAAATTCATTAATTATTTTACTGAATTGATAGAGTTTCCCCTGTTACGACACAAATGTAGGATATTATTACACAAATTACCACAAATCGACACTTTTTCTTTTCAACATTTTACATATATTTTTCAACATAATATTAATAACTTTTATTTGTTAAGTATTTGCGTAAAAATATAAATAACAATTCTAAAAACAACCAAAATAACATCAAATAAATTAAACAAGTTGTTATCTAATCAAAATAGTATTTAAAATATAGTACAAATCAAGCTTTGGAAATGGTGGTAAAAAATGGGAATAAATTTCAAAAACTTCTTTCAAAGCTAAAAAAAGAGAAAATTAATAGGGTAAAAAGCTATTATTTTGAGAAATAGAAATGCATGAGTGGTAAAAAATGTCTATTGGGAAATTTTCGAGCGCTTTTGTGGTAAATTGTGGAGAAGGAAGTGAAATTTTCATTTACATCTATTAACAAATCATTATACATCCTTTTCTTCTGGGATTTCATCTGTCCTCATATGCACTTTTCACACCCGCATTTTTAAAACCAAAAAATTCAATTCATGCAACGATTAACATTTTTCCTTTTATCTTCTCTCCTATTCTTGTATTCATGTCATCAAGAGGGTTTGAATTCTTATGAACCTGCTTTATCTTTAGATGACAATTTTGAAATGAAAGAGGAATATGATGCGAACGGCAATGCGCACTTAGTTAACAGTAAACCGATTGAGCGCAGGATAATTCGCAATGCTAAAATGGACATGCAAGTAGAGGATATAAAAAAGGCGTTTCCAAAAATTGAGAGTCTTGTGAAAAACTTAAATGGCTATATTTCGAGTAGCGATATGCAAAATAATAACTATCGCATTAGTAACAATTTAGTCATTAGAGTTCCAAATGACAATTTAGACACTTTATTACAACTCATTGAAAATCAGTCTATTTTCATCAATAGTAGTAGTATTAGTTCGACAGATGTGACGGAAGAATTTATTGATATTGAGACACGATTGAAGACGAAAAGAGAAGTGCGAGAACGTTATTTAGATATATTGAGTAAAAAGGCGAAAACAGTGGAAGATGTCTTATTAGCGGAGGAACAAATCAGGGTATTGACAGAAGAAATTGAAGCGAAAGAAGGACGTTTGCGTTACTTGAAAAATCGTGTCAACCTAAGTACACTCACTTTAAGTATTTATCAAAAGGTAGAATATGTCGCACCCCCGAATGTTTACGAGAAATCATTTCTGACAAAGATAAAAGAAGGCTTTGTGAATGGTTGGGATATTCTTTTAAATCTCATTCTTGGTCTGATTAATATTTGGCCTTTAGTTATTTTATTTGTGGTGTTCGTTTGGAAAAGAAAAGCCATTTGGGGGAAAATTCGTAGAAAAAAATAGTCTTTTCGTCAGAAAATGAAGTAATTGTGGGAATTGAGAAAGATATTTGTCAAAAATCAACTATGAAAAAGACAAATACTCTCTCCATTCTCTCTTTAATCGAATTAGGTGCGCGCTGGTATGTCTGCTTGACTATCTGTGCTTATGGTTTTGGAAAAATAGCAGGAATGCAATTTGGTTCACCCGAAAGCATGGCAGAAAATCTGGGAGATTTGACCATTTCTGAATTGACGCCTATGCAAATTATGTGGCTATTTTTTGGCTACTCTTATGGTTATGGGCTTTTTATTGGTTTGTCGCAAGTGATTGGTGGATTAATGCTTTTACATCCGCGAACTAAGCTTTTGGGTATTACTGTTTTGATACCTATCTTGTTGAATATAATTGTGGCAGATTTATTTTTTGAGGTTTTATTTGGAGCGACCTTGACTGCTATTTGGTTATTTGTTTTGCTGCTTTTTGTGTTGTGGTATGAAAGGGTGAAAGTGATTGCTGTTTTCAAAGCTTTGACAGCCAATAAGTTTAAATGGCAATCGATATTAAATTCACCTAAGGAATTGGCATTTAGAAGTTTAGCTGTGATTGGAGGGATTGTTGGTTTTCATTTTATTTTGCAGACTTTTTCGGCGTTTTTTTGACAAAGAATACGTGACTCTGACGCAGATTAACACGGATTAAGGGGATAAGACGCGGATTTTCTCTTTTTCTATATTCTCTCGCTTTCACTCATTCTATCACTACTCACTCCACCGATAAGTATCTAATTCTAAACCAGCCAAATCTAAGACTCTGTCAATAACAGTTAATGCTAATTCTTCAAAATCTTTTGGCTTGCTGTAGAAAGACGGGCTTGGAGGACATATGATGCCACCAGCTTCCGTTATCGTTTTCATGTTATTAATATGTATCAAACTATAAGGTGTATCTCGCGGTAAGAGAATTAATCGACGACGTTCTTTTAAAATAACATCTGCCGCCCGAGTCGTCAAATCGTCACTCACTCCCGTAGCGATACGCCCCATGACGCCCATACTACAAGGACAAACAATCATCGTCTCATAACGCGCTGAACCAGAGGCAAATGGCGCCATAAAATCCTTTTTATCATAGAAATCAAAAGGATAATTCTTATAGTCCTCATTATCCAATTCATACTTCCAATTAAATTTGGCATTGTCGCTCATAACTACGCCTACCGCCTCTATTTGGTCTTTCAATTCCAACAATCTATCCATTAATACCTTGGCGTAGATAGACCCGCTACTTCCTCCTATGGCTAAAACTATTTTTTTCTTTTTTTGCATTTTTTTATTTTTAGGAGAGAGCTGCGAGGCGAGAGGTGAGAGTGGCAACATGATTTGCTTTGACTCTCACCTCTTGCCTGACACCTCTCCCCTTTTCACAACCTAATTCCTTAATAAAAGTTGTCGCTTGAACCTTTTTCCGTTAAACTTTCATTAAATCGGCTTTATTCTTGTCTCTTGATTT
>CAZQTE010000086.1:0-16173 GCA_964595615.1 uncultured Saprospiraceae bacterium | reverse complement strand
GAAATATAACTTCTGTTGATTGTTCTTTCAACTCATTAAAAGTCCATGAACCAAGAAACGATTTAAACATATATGGTCCTTTCGTCATTTTTATCGCTGTTACTTTTGGTTTCTTAAAAGTAACATATTCCGTTTCCATTCCTATTCCATTTTTCGCAACGCAAAAGGTTTTAGCTCCTACACCTATTTTTTTTTCTTTGCTAATTACATCCGCTTTTTTCAAAAATGTGTCCCACTTTAATCGATTACTATAGTCTTGGGTATAATCAAAAATCTCTGACGGACTGCTATTAATAATTATCTTTTCTAAAAATTTTATTCTATCCATATTTCTCGCTATTCTTCTTTATTGAGGTCAATAAATAGTCTTGAAATGATATTCATACACCAACCAACACATATATTCCCTATCCTTTCCCCCTAATACCCCGTCAATAAAACCGCAATCAAATAATCCGACAACAAAATCAAAATATTACTAATCACTACCGCATTCGTACTCGCCTTTCCTAATTCCACACTACCACCCGTCACAAAATATCCTTGATAACAAGAAACTGAAGTTAAAATAACCGCAAAAGTAGCGGACTTCACATACATGATAAATATATTGTACTCATCAAAAAATGCTGTCAATCCACGTGTATAATCCGTATCTGTCAAATACCCAGTAGGTACTACCGCTAAATATCCACCAATCATTGCTACTGAAGCCGCAATCGTTACCAATAATGGAATCACCACAAATGCCGCGATTAACTTTGGAAGAATAAGGTAACTTGCAGTATTAACGCCCATGATTTCCATGGCATCAATGTGTTCTTTTTGACGCATACCACCAATTTCCGCAGCCATATTTGACCCTACCTTTCCTGCTAATACCAAACAAGTAATCGTCGGCGCACTTTCAATTATCGCCAAATCACGAACAATGTAACCAATGTAATACAAAGGAATCAACTGCCCACTCAATTGATAAGCAAACTGCAATGCCGCAACTGCCCCCATAAAAATGGCAATCAATGCCACGATTATCACAGAACCAACACCAATGTCATCCATTTGGCGCATGGTTTCTTTCCAATACATACGCCAGTTTTCGGGACGGGTAAAACCAGTACCGAGTAAAGTTAAAAAGCGACCTAAATGATAGAAAATATTCAAGGAGATGTCTTTTGAGATGTTAGATATTAGACTTTGGATTTTAGACCGTCTTGGAATAAGTCACGAAGTCTGTTTTCTCATCGTTTTAAATTTGCGCAAAAATAGTCCGATTTATTGAAAATCACACCTTTAAAGGCAGATATTCCACCTTTTGAAAACCGAAGAGAGTAAAAGATGTTTGATTTAGCAAAGAAAAAGATACTTTTGCGGCAGAAAGAAGTATGAAAGTATAGCAATAACATAATAAGCAATAACTAATAACCAGGAAAAATGCTCTCAGTACAAAGTGACGAATATTTCATGAAGCAAGCGTATCTCGAAGCTCAAAAAGCAGGGATGAAAGGTGAAGTTCCTGTCGGTGCAGTTGTTGTCTCGCAGGGACGCATCATTGCTCGTGCGCACAATCAAACCGAGCAATTGAATGATGTTACTGCTCACGCGGAGGTTTTGGTCATTACTTCTGCTTCTGCATTCTTAGGCAGTAAATATCTGAAAGATTGTACACTTTATGTGACTTTAGAGCCTTGTTGTATGTGTGCGGGCGCATTGGCTTGGGCGCAGTTGGATAGATTGGTTTATGCTGCGCAAGATGATAAGCGAGGTTTTATGAAATTTGGTTTGCCGATGTTGCATCCTAAGACGAAAGTGGAATATGGCGTGATGCATGAGGAATGCTCGGCTTTGATGACCGATTTTTTTGCTGGGAAGAGAGGGTGATTTCTAAGTATGAACGGCGTCTCATCAAAATACTTTACTGAGACGAAATTCATATTTCATATTTAAATCCCAAGTATTCCTAAGTCCGTATGCTCCTTAAATAAAGAAATCGCTCGATAGGCTTTCCACGGTGTCCGTGTATTAATCTTTACTTCAATTTTACTAATTTTTACCACCGAGCCAAAAGTATCTAAAGGAGTTGTCACCACAGGTACTTGATAATCATGAATGAATTTTTCTTGTTGAAAAACTTCAAAATTGTTGCCTGCATGCTTGCCGTCGCCAGTAATGATAACACCCGCCAAAGGACATTCTTCTAAGTTTAACCTTTCCATTTGATGCATGACTTGTGCGATTGCATTTGGAAAACGCTGCTGACTTACTACCAATAGTACATTCTTCTCTTCTGAAAAGTCATGTACAGATACTAGAGAACCTGCGATAATATCTTCAACCTGATTGTCTAGTTTTCCTTCATTAAAAAGTACGCGACCTGATATTGCTCGCTTGACTGTCGCCATGATAGGGAAGAGTAAGGTGCGGTCATAAGGGAGGACACCAATCAATGGTAGTCCATGATTTTTAAGCCAACCACCTACATATCTTTTTACCTTATCTATTTTGTCTGGCAAAGTTTTATTAACGACGACGCCAGCTATTTCTACATTTTGTTCGCGAAACAAAGCTGTACTCATGTGCAGTCGGTCAATAGTATTTCCAATTCCTCCCTCGACAACCATCATGACTTTTGCATTCAATTTCTTTGCAACAGTTGCATTGCTCAAGTTGACAACACTACCTACGCCAGGGTGCCCCGTGCCTTCGTACACAACCATATCATGTCTACTATTTAGACCTTCAGAAGCTTGTAAAATATCATTTTCGTAATCAAACTCAGCAGGATTGCTGAGAAAACTGGTCGTCGCGCCGCGTCCCAAGATAACAGGGCTATGTAATGCCGCATCTAAATCAAATCCAATAACTTGTGCAAATAGCAAAGCGTCTTTATCTACGCGCAAGTCACCCAAATCTACAAATTCTTGCCCTACAGGTTTACAATAACCTACGTTAACACCGTTTTTTTGGAGACATTTGACCAGACCGAGGGTACAGGTTGTTTTGCCGACATGTTGAGATGTCGCAGCGACGTAGATATTTTGCATTGAACAAGGATTGATGTATAAAACTTAAATCTCGTGCAACTTCGGGAATTTTTCGCTGAAAAGAAAATTAATATATGTGAGAATTCAAGGAGATCTTAGATTTTTTTAGAAAGGCGTGAATTGAATAACAATTCACGCCTTTCTAAAAACTCTTTTTTATGCTTCTTACTTGGTTCGATTTAAACCTGCTTTTGCACCTTGATGTAAACCAATTTTATGTTCACCTGGCTTTATGCTAATACAATCTTTATATGCCGCTTGAGCTTCGGATGTCCTTCCCTGTTTTTCATAAATACGACCTTTTTCCAAGGCGGCTCTACAAGCGAAGTACCAGACTTCGTGACGACCACGTGCTATTGTTTTGTCATAATAGGAAATAGCTTCTTCATAATTTTTCATTTTATGTAAGATACGTCCCATACGATAGTTGTATTCCAAAATGTAACGACTACTCTCGTAATTAGAAACCTGTTTCTTTATTAATAAATCATAGGCTTTGTCATAATATCCGCCGTCAAAAAGTACTCGTGCTTTTAATAAAGCAATATCTGGCATTTCTCCTTTTTCTGCTTCTTTTAAAGCACTTCCATCGCCACCCACTACGGTGTTTCCTTTAGATTTGACATCACGCATATAAGCGGTATAGCCTGATTTGTTACCATGGATTAATTCATGCCAAGCCAAGCGACGATAACTGTCTTTGATGAAATTTAAACCATTAAATTCCTGTAGATATTTCTTTAAGTAAATATCTGCATCTGTATCTAAACGATTCAACTTTGCTGAACCTAACATATAATCTAAGTAAGGGAAAGCGGTATATTTTGCTCCTTTAGGACGATTTTGTAGAATGTAAATACCTTCATCATTACGGTCGGTACGCATAGCTACATTAGCCATAATGAACGCTGCTAGTGGACTTTCTGTTGGTTTCAGATTACTTTCATTAATGAGTTGCCAAGCCACTTTTTCATTATTTCCTAGATGTAGCATTAAATAGGAATAGAAAACATAAGTCTCTGTCTCATAAATGAAGTCATGATTGCGAGCAAAACTAACAACCTCTTTTAATTCTTTCTGACCTTGTTCGATAGTCCCTTCCATGCTTGTCAGAGACTCTACCAACCATTTGTAATTATCTGGAATAGTACCCACCATGGCATGTAAAATGCCTAAATCCTTCTTGTTTGCTTTAAAATGCGGATATTTTTTACTGTTCTCCGTCAATAACTTAAATGCCTTATTTGTTTCAAAAAAGGCAGTTGCATATTCTTCAAATTTTAAACGTGCCAAAGCCCATTGCAAACGAATGTCTGCTTGTAAATAAAGATAATATGGAGAATACTCGTCCCCTTCTTTTATCAATTCTAAACGACGATTTTTATTAGCTTCTAAGCGTTCAAATTCAGCTTTATCCTCATGGATGAAGACCTTGAAGAAATCAATATAGTTTTCTAAATGAAGAATAATAAGGTTGTCTGGTTCAGACTGTTTGAGTGCAGCTATGTTGACTTCTGCTTCGTCAAGACGTAGGTCAATAATCTTCTTATAGGTTGCCCGTGCGTTCGGAGTCCACTTAAAGTAACCACCAGCAAAAACTGAGATTTGTAGCAGCAAAAAAATTGGGAGGAGTAGTAATTTTTTGTTCATCTATCGGTAAATGTTGTAAGGACTACTATTGTTTAGAAAAAGTTCGAATATTAAGGAATGGTATTAGAGTAAAATAAGTAGTTCAGAATGTAATCTATTTTTTCACCATTCCTCAACCAAATCAAAGAGTGACTTTACCTCTTTATGGTTGGTCAATCTTCCAATAAGGATGTAATTCTTTTAATAAAACACGTTTTGTCTCTTCATAATCTGTGATTGTCTCTAAATTAGAAAATGTACGTGGTTCATTATACGGCATTTCTTCATTATTCATGCCTGCCATAAAACATTCAATGCAACGTGGTAAATATTCTAAATTATAGCCTCCTTCTAGAACGGCAAAAACGTTTTTAAATTTCTTTTGTAGTAAAATTCCTACTTCATAAAAACTATGAAAGGATAAATTCATTTCCAATAAAGGGTCAGAATGATGCCCATCAAAACCCGCAGAAATACCAACCACATCAGGGTTGAATTGCTCTACTAATGGTAAAAAACTTTTAACGGCATCTAAAAAAATATCATCTCCACTACTATGAGATAAAGGGATATTCCAGTTAAAACCTTTGCCTTTACCTTCCCCAATCTCATAAGTCTTCCCTTTATAAGGAAAGGCAGGAGCTTGGTGAATAGACCAATATAGTACATTGTTGCTTTCGTAGAATATATCAGAAGTGCCGTCTCCGAAATGTCCGTCAAAATCGAAAATCAAAACTTTTTTGCCAGCATTTACTTGTTTTTGCGCAGCAATAGCCATGCTGTTAAACAAACAAAAACCAGAAGCCTTATCTGCGTAAGAGTGATGACCTGGAGGACGCATTAAAGAAAAACCATTGGTTTCTGATGCTAAAATAGCAGCACTTACACCTGCGACCGCAGTCTCATAACTTTTTTCAGAAGTTATGGTATCAGGGTCTAGATTAAGACGCTGCTCTGCTGCATTTTGCACAGCTACTATATGTTTTTCTGTATGAACTAAGGAAAGAAATTGAGAAGCATCTACTAATTCTGTCTGAACTAATTGAGTAAAGTCCGCGAGACGTTCGGCACATTCAGGATGATCACCTGTTTTGTGTTGCAGAGAAATATCATTGTAGATAAAGTGCATATAGGGAAAATAGCTTCTTAAAAAGACCTAAATGAAAAGGCGTGTAGATGAACTACACGCCTTTCATAATATAAAAACACCCCGAGGTGAAAAAAAAGAAACACCTTTGGGTGAAAAAAACAATTTATTCTGCTACTGCTTCCTCTTCTCCTTCTTTCGCTGCTGCTGTAGCTGCAGAACGTAATGCACGTGGTACTTCTACCGTTGCAACAGGGATACTTGGGCTACTCATGATTTCAATACCCTCTACTGGGTCGATATCACGAACACGAATAGCACTACCTAACTCCATAGAGCTGATATCCAATACTAATTCGTTTACCAATGATTCAGGGACAGTTTTTACCTTCACACGACGCATCGCTGGAGTCAAACGACCACCTGCTAATACACCCGGAGATACTCCTCTGAAACGTACAGGTAAATCAACTTTTACTGACTGACCGTCTACTAATGCTAAGAAATCAATGTGCTCGATATTCTCCGTTACTGGGTGGTATTGAACAGATTTGATAATAGCTTTTTGTGAACCTCCACCTACACTGATGTCCGCTAATTGGAACTCAGGAGTGAAAATCAATTTCTTTACAGAGGCATGATTTGTCACGAAGTGAACAGGGTCACCTGCACCATACATGACACATGGAATTCCACCGTCTTTTCTGACCGCTTTCGTTGCCTTTTTGCCAAGGTCGGTACGCGCTTTTCCGTTTACTGTAACAGTATTCATATTATTACAAAATTTTATTTTGTTCGTTGCTTTTCTAAAAAGGAGTGCAAAGATAGATTTTTTTACAGTTTAAATCTCTTTTTTTCTAAAATAAATTCACTTTGAATTAAAAAAAATCATTTTACATCCATTTTTGCCTATAAAATCATTTTTTTTCGCAGAAACTCCCTTCTTATCCACGACAATTCCTTTATTTTATTTCTTAATTCGACACAATTCCCTCAGCTTTATCGTTACTTAATTATTTTAGCCGATATTTGCACAAGAAAGGAAATTAAAAAATGCAAGACATCCTGTTTTTTGCTAAGTAGCAGATGCTATTTAAAGTGATTTTCATTTTAATTTCGATTTCAGTTTTAATTTCAGTCATTATACCTATGCAACATAATTTACTTTTACTACTCTTGACATTTTTGTCTTTTTCTACATTCGCTCAAGAAGAGCTTGAAAAAGCAACTGCAACCGTTTACGGAACAGTTGTAGATGCAGACAATCGCGAAGCATTAGATTTTGTGAATGTATATGTCAAAGGCACAAACAATGCAGTTGAAACAAAGAGAAATGGCAGTTATCTTATATCAGTCTCTGCGGATGAGGATTTTACATTGGTTATTTCACGTGTCGGATATGTAGAAGCGACAGCCAAAATTAAAGGAGTCCCTCAAGGTAATAGTCGTAAGATTGATGTAGAATTAGTGCCAATTATGTCTGATGTCGAAATCGTAGTGAGAGAAAGCCGCATACAGGACGGAGGAATGGTACGAGAAGATGTGTCTGCTCTAAAACTATTGCCAACGGTAAGTGGTAACCTAGAGTCAGTCTTACCAAGCATTGCATTAGGTGCGAGTAGTGGTTCTGGTGGTGAATTGACCTCACAATATAATGTACGTGGAGGTAATTATGATGAGAATTTAGTGTATGTCAATGATTTTGAAATCTATCGTCCGCAACTAGTGCGTGCAGGTCAGCAAGAAGGTCTATCTTTTCCTAATATTGACTTGATGAATAGCTTGACTTTCTCTTCGGGTGGTTTTGAGGCTAAATATGGAGATAAGTTATCTTCTGTTTTAGATATCAAATATAAATTACCGCAAGAATTTGCAGCTTCTGTCAGTGCGAGTGCCTTAGGTGGTTCGGCGCATATCGAAGGCAGTACACAGGTCGGTGCAGATAAGTACAAACGCTTCCGTTATCTATTGGGGGCACGTTATAAAACGACGAAATACCTTTTGGGTTCTTTGGATGTAAAAGGAGAGTATACGCCTAATTTTGCTGATTTTCAAGGTTATTTTACTTATGATTTAACACGTGATTTGCAGATTGGTTTGATTGGAAATTACAATCGCAGTGAATATCAATTTGTACCAGTTTCGAGAAGTACAGCTTTTGGTTTGGTAGATTTCGCTTTGGAATTATTTAGTACTTTTGAAGGGCAAGAGGTAAGTGATTTTACGACAAATATGAGTGGGCTTTCTTTGACTTATTTTCCTGACCGTGATCGCAATCCTTTGTATCTCAAACTATTAGCATCTACACAATTTAGCGATGAAAATGAGACGATTGATATCATTAGTGACTATAGTTTGCGTCAAATTGAGAGTAATCTAGGTAGTGATAATTTTGGAGAAGTCTTAGCAGAATTGGGAACAGGTACACAGCATACCTTCGTCCGTAATTATTTGAATTCAAATGTGACTAATGTTGAACATAAAGGTGGTATTGAATTGCAAGCAGATGATAATGGCGACGGTGTCGAAAAGAGCCACTTTTTACAATGGGCAGTTAAGTATCAACACGAATTTATACAAGATGAAATCCATGAGTGGGAGCGTTTAGATAGTGCAGGTTATTCCTTACCATATTCAGACCAGTCGGTTGAGGTATTCAATTTTTTAGATAGTGAAAATTTATTAGAGTCCAATCGTTTTTCTGCCTCTATTCAGGATACTTATTCTTGGAAGAAAGACAGTATTTCAGAAGTGAAGTTAAGTATTGGTGCGCGTGGACAATTTTGGGATTTAAATAAAGAAAGATTTGTCACGCCACGCGCACAATTACTCTATAAACCATTGAAAAAAGATAAAGATATTTCCTGGAAATTAGCTGCGGGCTTATATTTTCAACCTGCTTTTTATCGAGAGTTGCGCTATATTAATGGAGATTTGAACCGTAATCTGCAATCTCAAAAATCAGCACATGTTGTCGGCGGATTTACCTCTGACTTTTACATCGGAAAGCTTAGCCCTAAGAAATTTCGCTTCATCATGGAAGCCTATTATAAGCAACTATGGGACGTAGTCAGTTATGAAATTGACAATGTTCGTATTCGATATTCTGCGGAAAATGACGCAACTGGCTATGTGGCAGGAGTCGATTTACGTTTGAATGGGGAATTTGTGCCTGGTGCAGAAAGTTGGTTTAATCTATCCTTTTTGAGAGCACGGGAGTCGCTGAATGGAGTACAACACTTACAGCGAGAAATTGGAGATAGTATTGCCGTTGCGGTGCCAGATGTACCTCGTCCGACAGACCAGTTTATGCAGTTGGTTGTCTTCTTCCAAGATTATTTACCTAAGAATGAAAATTTCAAGATGCACTTGAATTTTACAGTAGGTACAGGGCTTCCTTATGGTTTGTTAGGCAACAATCGTGAGTTTAGAAATACTTACCGTTTCCTACCTTATCATCGTGTAGATATAGGCTTTTCTACACAATTGTGGAATGAAAGCTGGAAAGAACGAAAACCAAAACATTTCTTGCGATTTACCAAAAATACTTGGTTGAGTTTAGAGGTATTTAACCTTTTACAAGTACAAAATGCCGCCTCAAATACTTGGATTAAAACGATTTTTAATCAGCAGTATGCAGTACGAAATTTTTTGACTTCGCGTCGGATTAATTTGAGAATGCGGATGGATTTCTAAAGTACTGGGAACTTTAGTTCCCAAGGTCAATATCATTCTCCGCAAAATATGCAAAGAATGTACTAGTGTGCGGAGAATAAGTTTGTTATTCGTTGCAAAATATGCGGACAATGCTTCTTTTTGCGGAGAATAAGACCTATATTTACCGCAAAATATGCGGAGAATATGATTTATATCCACCAAAAAAGAGAATGGCCTAATTTTACTTGGGACAGCGATGTCCTTCTTGAACTATTAGCCAAAGTGCGAAATGAACAAGGAAAGATAGTCGGTAGCATGGCAGCCCTTGGTTTTGATTTGAGAAATGAGGCAAGTTTAGAAACTTTGACTTTAGACATTATCAAATCAAATGAGATTGAAGACGAAATTTTAGATACTGACCAAGTTCGTTCTTCGGTTGCACGTCGTTTGGGTATCGAAATAGCGGGACTCGTGCCATCTGACCGTGACGTAGAAGGCGTAGTAGATATGATAATGGACGCGACGCAAAATTATAAAGAAGACTTAACATCCGAGAGACTTTTTTCGTGGCATGCTGCGCTTTTTCCCACAGGAAGAAGTGGTATGTATAAAATAAAAACGGGCGACTGGAGAGATGATGCGACGGGGCCGATGCAGGTCGTTTCTGGAGGTATGGGGCAAGAAAGAGTTCATTTTCAAGCGCTACACGCAGATTTATTGCCTACCGAAATTGAAAAATTTCTGTCTTGGCTTAATAAAAATAGTGCGCAAGATGCCGTTTTAAAAGCCGCTATTGGGCATCTTTGGTTTATTACTCTTCACCCTTTTGACGATGGAAATGGACGGATTGCGCGGGCGATAACGGATATGTTACTGGCGCGAGCGGATGGTTTAGAACAGCGTTTTTATAGTATGTCTGCCCAAATTCAGAAGGAGCGAAAACAATATTATGCCATTTTAGAAGAAATACAAAAAGGTGGATTAGATGTCACCGATTGGTTAATTTGGTTTTTAGATTGTCTTCTAAATGCCTTGAATACTTCAAATGAAACTTTACAAAAAGTCATTATGAAGCACAGATTTTGGACAAAAAACGCTGGTAAACCCCTCAATAAACGGCAAATTTTACTTCTCAACAAACTTTTGGACGGCTTTAAAGGTAAATTGACCTCTACCAAATGGGGTAAAATAGCCAAGTGCTCTTCCGATACAGCTTTGCGAGATATACAAGACTTGATTCAAAAAGATATTTTACAAAAAGCAGAAAGTGGTGGTAAAAATACGAGCTATCATTTAGTTGAATTAAGCATTTAAAAATATAAAAATTATTTCACAAGCAAAAATCTCAAAGAAAAACCTCACTTTTGCACTACAGTTTGCGCCCTGAAAGAGCACAAACCATTACAACGATTACAACCTTTTCAATCATTACAAGCTTTCCACCTTTGTCATTAAGAAAAATATTCTACACACTTCCCGTTTCTTGGCGCTATACCGCGCGTAAACTTTACTACGCCCCAATCGACCTAATCGAAGGCGCCACGGGGAAGCGCGACGCACTCACGCCACCTAAAGGCATGATTTTTACAGGCTCAGGTGATTTTCGTCAGCAGGGTAGAGATTTGGTGAAAACCTTTGAGAAATTAGGAGGATTACAGCCCAATCATCGTGTCCTGGACATCGGCAGCGGCATTGGTCGTATCGCAGTAGGATTGACAGAATATTTAAATAAAGAGGGCAGCTATGAAGGTTTCGACGTTATGGAACGCGGTGTAGTTTGGTGCCAAAAAAATATTACTTCTCGCTTTCCCAATTTCAAATTTCTCTACACGCCACTTAAAAATGACTTGTATCGTGATGACGGCGAGAGTGCTGATAATTTCCGTTTTCCCTACGATGATAATAGTTTTGACTCTATTATCTTGACCTCGGTTTTTACGCACATGATGGACACAGAAGTGAAGCATTATATGGGAGAAATCCAGCGTGTTTTAAAACCTACGGGTAAATGTTTCGCAACTTATTTTCTATTAGATGATGTCTCAAAGAAAGGAATGAAAACAAAGGAAAGCTTCAATTTTCCTTATGATTATGGGCATTATCGATTAATGGATGATAAAGTGAAATCTGCTAATATTGCTTTTGAGATGGAGTATTTAGAAAAGGACTTGGTGGCGGAAAATAATCTGACATTAGAGGCGGTGCATTTAGGTTGGTGGTCAGGTCGAGATAGGGATAAATGTGAAAGTTTTCAGGATATTGTGATACTGGGGAAGAGAAGTTAAAATTCAAGTTCAATTATCCTTGCAAGAAAAGAATAGATTTTTAAAAATTAGAAGCCATGAGAAAATCAAGATTAAACAAAAAAAGGGAGACACAAAAAAACACAAATATCGAATCCGAAGCGAATCCATACGCGAATGAATTAGAAATCCCCGCAAAGACAAAATTATACACCAAAATCTTCGTCGGTACGCTCCTCCTAATCACCGCTTTCGTCTTTTTCAAAAATGACATACTTAATAAGCAAAACGATAAATCGATGTTAGCCCGCATCGTAGAAGAAGATAAAAAGAGGCAAGCTGCTGAAAAAGAGAAAGCTTTAGAAACAAATGTAGCAGAAATAAAAGCCTTAAAAATGCAAGCCGATTCTGCCTTCCAAGCAGAAGATTACTTCGCGACTGTATTTTTTTACAAACAAATCCTCAGCATTGACGAAGCAGACATCGAAGTCCACCAAAAACTAATCGAAGCCCTGAATGCCTCTTGTGAAAATGGACATGACTTACATTGCGACGCAATCGAAAAGGCGGAGAAGAGATTAGAATTTATGGAGAATGAGTGATTTTGGGGTGGTTATTAGTTATTGACAAGTTGCTCATAGAAAAATTTGCGTTTAATCCGCGTTCCTATCAAGTCCTATTAGCTCTCATCACAAAAAAAACGCCTTCCCGAAACCAAATTCGAGAAGGCGTTTTCATTCAACAAAACCAAGGATTAAGCATCCTCCGTTCCATTATCCGAAATCTTTGGTGTGTTTAAAACAACATCCCCTTCAGAGTCTACACCTGTTTTGTGCGGGTCATCTTCATAAGGGCGCTTACCAATCAAACGCTCGACATCAGATTTTAATAAAACCTCTTTATCTAAAAGTTGTTGCGCTAATTTCTCCAACTCATCTTTACGCTCCAAAAGTAACTTTTGTGCACGCTCATATTGAGAATTTACCAACTTACGTACTTCCTCGTCAATCATCGCAGAAGTCTCATCTGAATAAGGCTTTGTAAAACCTCCATTCTCCATACCATAGAAAGAAACCTGACCCACTTTTTCATTCATTCCAAAAACAGAAATCATGCTGTAAGCCATTTTCGTCGCTTGGTCAAGGTCAGACTGTGCACCCGTAGAAATCTTTCCAAAGATGATTTTCTCTGCTGCACGACCTCCAAAAGTCATACACATTCTATCTAAAAGTGCTTCTGTACGTGTGATGTACTCTTCTTTCGGTAAATATTGAGCATAACCCAAAGTCCCAATCCCACGTGGTACAATTGTCACTTTCACTAATGGTGATGCATTTTCCAAAAACCAACCACAAACAGCATGACCTGCCTCATGATAAGCGATAATATTCTTTTCTTTCGGAGAAATCAATTTATTTTTCTTCTCTAATCCACCGATAACTCTATCCAAAGCATGGTTAAAATCATCCATATCTACTGCTTTCTTTCCGCGACGCGCAGCAACCAAAGCCGCTTCATTACACACATTTGCAATCTCCGCACCTGCAAAACCAGGAGTCATCTCTGCCAATGCATAAGGATTAATGCCAGGAGAAAGCTTAATGCTTTTTAAGTGAACATTGAAAATAGCTTCACGACCAGTTAAATCTGGACGGTCAATACCAATCTGACGGTCAAAACGTCCTGGACGCAATAATGCACTATCTAAAACATCAGGGCGGTTAGTTGCAGCCATAAGGATTACACCTTTATCTGTGCTAAAACCGTCCATTTCCACCAATAATTGGTTCAATGTATTCTCACGTTCATCATTACCTCCTTGCATCCCGCCTTTACCACGTGCACGACCAATAGCATCAATCTCATCAATGAAAATGATACAAGGCGCTTTTTCACGTGCTTGCTTAAATACATCACGCACACGACTTGCACCCACACCAACAAACATCTCTACGAAATCAGAACCTGACATGGAGAAAAATGGTACACCTGCTTCACCTGCGACAGCTTTCGCCAATAAGGTTTTACCTGTACCTGGAGGGCCTACAAGCAAAACACCTTTCGGAATTTTACCACCCAATGCTGTATATTTCTTAGGATTTTTCAAGAAATCCACAACTTCCATTACTTCTTCTTTCGCTTCTTCCAAGCCTGCTACATCCGCAAAGGTTACATTTACCTGTGTATTTTGGTCGAATAAAGTCGCACGAGATTTACCAATATTGAAAATCTGCGCACCTGGTCCACCACCACCGCCACCGACGCGACGCATAATAAACAACCAAATAGCAACGATAATGATAATTGGTAATGTCCAACTTAAAATTTCAGCTAATACATTTGTTCGTTCGATAGCTTTAGGAAGAACGTGTTGTTCTTTTTCAATGCCAGCGGCTATTTGAACTTCCTCCATTTTATCCCACAGAGAGAAATTTTCGGTGATAGTAAAGTTATAATCCGCTCTTTTTTGGCTAAAAGAAGGAGAACTATCATTACTTTTTTCAGATTTTAAGTAAACCTCAACTATTCGTTTGTTGACAACAATAACATCATCAACTTCTTGATTAACTAACTTTTGAGTAAACTCTGGCCAGCTAATTTCATCGGTTTTTGCACCTGTGAAATTGTAAATATTTAAAGCAATGAGTACCACTGCAATCAATCCATACAACCAAAAAGAATTGAACTTCGATAATTCTGGCTTACCGCCATCATTTTTGTTGCCTCCTTTAAGTTTATTTTTATCTTTATTATCCATTTTCTGATTTGTTGTTAGAAACGGTTAAATATTCTGAGGACAACCATTTCTTGTTCCTTTTTCACTCAGCTCATTTTTTGTAGAAAAATATAAGTTTTTACAAAAAATCATAAAGGAAACGAATACGAAGCCTAATCGTTTAGAAGATTCGACAAAAGTATCATTATTTACTACAAAAGGTCGACTTTATTGTCAGTTATTGAGTCTTGCTTATCAAAAGCTATAGTTTAAATAACAAATACTGGTTAAGCAACTGTATCGTACTCTGTAAATTTAGCATCATTCCATAGGTCTTCTAAATCATAGAAACTGCGCGTTTCTTTATAGAAGACATGCACAACAGTATTGAAATAATCCAAACAAATCCAAAGTGCATTGCCTTGTCCTTCATAATGAGAAGGTAAAGTGCCATCTTCATCTTTCAATCGTTTATAAATATTATCTGCGATTGCTTTTACTTGAGTATTGCTATTACCTTGACAAATAATGAAATAATTTGTTGGAGCATCGTCTAATTTTCGCATGTCCAATTTTACTATTTTCTCTCCCTTGATGTCCTGAATACTATTGATAATCAGGTCGTTAAGTTCCTCTTCTGTCATTTTTGGACTTGCGGCTGTTTGCGATTGTGTATTCAAATTCTGTTATTTATGGTGGCAGGCTTAGCTATTGAAAACAATGGACAAAAGCCTTAAATTTTTTAATTTAAAAGGAAAAATGCTTTAAAGACATAAAGATAACGCATTTTTGCGAAGGATAGTTAAGTAACTGTAGGATGTTTTCCACATTAATAGTTTAATAAGAAAGGTCAAAACACCACCATTGGTTTCTTCTCAATCGAGAATTCTACAAGAAAATTACATGAAGAATAGTAATCTAATAAATTTCAATACCCTTTTTATCGGGAAAGAGCTACACAACTTTCCCTCTTTATCTTCTACAAATACATATTCTACTGAACTCTTATCAAAAAGCAATCCACCTGAGGGAACTGTCATATTGACTTATAATCAGACCGCAGGACGCGGACAAATCGGCAGTAAATGGGAATCTGCGCCTGACAAAAACGTCAGTATGAGTATTATTTTGTATCCAAAATTTTTAGCTGCTCGTGAGCAATTTAATCTAAATGCCGCGGTTTCTTTGGCTATTTTTGATGTAGCCAGTCGCTATGTGAAGGACGTAAAAGTAAAATGGCCAAACGATATTTATATCGGAAAGAAAAAAGTGGCTGGAATTCTCATTCAAAATACTTTGACGGGAAAAAATATTCAATCTGCTGTTGTTGGTATTGGTTTGAATGTGAATCAAACAGAATTCACAAGCGATGCACCAAATCCAACTTCTTTAAAATTGGAGACTGAAAAAAGTGTTGATTTAAATCAAATCGTTCAAGATATCGCGCAGGCATTAGAAAAACGATACTTACAATTGAAAAGCGGAAAGTCTAAGCAAATCCGAATGGAGTACATCACGCATTTATATCGTTTTGGAAAACCCTTTACTTTTCAGCGGACAGACGAGTCTTATTTTACGGGAATTATTACAGGAATTTCAAGTTTGGGTAAGTTAATCATTGACACAGAAACAGGGGAGGAGGAGTTTGGATTGAAAGAAGTTCGATTTTGTCGGTGATTTGTAACTATCTCCCGATTTTCGTATCTTTGAAAAGAGGAATTTGTCAATGAAGAAAATTTACGTTCTTTGATAAATCCCGTGACAGGAAAAAAATAAAAAGCTAAAATCAAATAATTA
>CAZQTE010000085.1:3131-16192 GCA_964595615.1 uncultured Saprospiraceae bacterium | reverse complement strand
AAGAAAAAATTACTACGCATTATGGCTCAACTTATTAAATCACTTTTACTTAAAGGGCGTGGAACAGGTGCTTTACTCTTCAATATTCGTCTCCCTTACAATATACAGTGGGCGCTGACGAATATTCGCATTCATTCTACTCAAATACTCCCCGATTATTCCCACTGCAATCATCTGTACGCCACCAATAAACAAAATTGTAATCATCAAAGAAGCCCAACCTTGCACGTAGTCTTCCCAGATAAAACGCGATATCAAAACATAAGCTAAAACCAGAAAAGCAAAAGCAGTGACTATAAATCCAAAATAGGTGACAATCTTAAGAGGAATATCCGAAAAGCCCGTAATTCCGTCCAAGGCAAACTGCATCATTTTTCGATACGTGTACCCTGTCTCCCCCGCAAATCGCTCCTCACGGTCGTACTCCACATAAGTCTGATTAAAACCAATCCAAGAGATTTGTCCTCTTAAATATTTATGCTGCTCAGGCATATTTTTCAATTCTTCAACGATGCGGCGGTGCATGATGCGAAAATCTCCTGTATCTACAGGAATATCAACGGAGGTAATCTTAGACAAAATACGGTAAAAGGTCTTCGCTGTCCATTTTTTCAAGGCACTCTCCCCTGCTCTACTTCGTCGGCGCGCATAGACAACTTCGTAGCCGTCTGCCATTTTAGCATACATATCAGCAATGAGTTCGGGCGGGTCTTGCAGGTCTGCGTCTATTATTACAACTGCTTCTCCTTTGGCTTTGTCTAGACCTGCCGTGACGGCGATTTGGTGACCAAAATTTCGAGAAAAATTAATGTACTTAACCTCAGTATGCTTTTTAGCTAAAGCCTTTAAAAGAGAAATAGAACGGTCGCGACTACCGTCATTAACAAAGATAAACTCATAGCTAACGCACATATTTTGCATAACAGAAGATAGACGATTATACAAAAGCTGTATGTTTTCCTCTTCATTGTAAATTGGTATGATGACTGTTAGTTGCAAAGGCTTAATTTTTAGGTAGTGGGTGAAAACGACTGATGCATTGCTTTTACTCACAAGGTGACTTTGAGTCACCACGTGAGTATCCACCGATTTCACCCACTACCAATTTTTATAGTTTTTCTCGTTTTGTGCAAAGATATTGAAAAGGAATGAATTACTTTTCCTCACAAGATTTATACGCTTCTGGCAATAGATTTGCATACTTTATATAAATAAAAAGATAAATTATCAACAAATTTAGATAGACACTATTAGCGACTGATTAACAGCTATTTATAAAAAACAAAAACTACGCAAACATTAAATTACTCTATTAGCTAATAATCCCCCAAAGGTTATTAAACACGATTTTTATGCATTACTATGAGATATCGGTAATTATTTTCAAGAATAAATACTTTAATTTAAAACAAGAAAATTATTTTTTTTCTTCCTATTTGCTTTCGTTATCCTTAATACTATTTTGTTCACTCTCTTTGCAAGCTGAGGCAAATAGAGACTCTATATTGTTAAAATATGAAAATGAAGCGGTTATCCTTATGGAAATCTGCGATAATGAAATCGACGACGATGGAGATGGTCTAATAGATTGTTATGATCCTGATTGTTCTAGTTTTGCTGATTGTGCAGACTTTTTTGTATCGTCCGAGGAGGCTGGAGCTTGTGTATTTGAACCCCCAACGACAGATGAATTTGACTTAGAATTTATTTTTGAAACAGACTTACAACTGGCTCCCGTAGACCAGCGCTGTGGCGTCATGGTTGGTGATATGGACGGTGATGGTATCCCTGAAATAGTCGGAAAAGACCCGAGTCCAGCGCGTATTCATATTTATAGTGGTGTTGACGGTACAGTCAAACAAACAATTACAACCTCAACTAGTCACCCTTTTAGTCAAGTCTGTCTCGCAGACGTAGATAGAAATGGTTTAGGTGATATATTTATTGTAGAAGGCTCTAGCCAATTAGCTCGTTATGAATATGGCAGTGCAAGCCCAATATGGGAGACTGCAAATAATATAGGAGCTAACTCTACTCAGGAAACTGTACAAGTAGCAGATTTTAATCAAGATGGTATTCCAGAAGTATACACAGGAAATCGAATTTTTAATTCTTTGACAGGTGTCCGTTTGGCTATAGGAAATGGTAGTTCAGGTAGATTGACCCCAACAGGTAGTCACGATAGATTTACGATAGCCTATGATGTATTCAAAGCAGGAGATACAAAACCTGGTGGCGGCATATTTGGCGCAGAAGCTAATGGGCTTGAATTGATAGCTGGAAATCAGGTTTATACTGTCGAATTTAATAATTTGACAACTCAGGATAATGGTACAATGACTGTAGTTTCTAGTATTTCTGGAACTAGTCTTATTGACGGCTTAACGAGTATTGCTGATATTGACGGAGATGGAGAAATAGATATTGTCGTGATGGCAAACGGTAAAATTTATGTGTGGAATCCTCGTACAGGTAATCAGATTGGCTCTATATACGACCTCGCAAGTACATCGGGAGGTGGTCGTATCAATATCGGAGATTTTGATAACGATGGTATGGCAGAAATTGGTGCTGCAGGTACAAATCAATACGTCGTATTAGAATACATACCAGGTAGCAATACTTTGGCTGAAAAATGGAGAAAAACTGGATTAGATGACGGTTCTCAACGTACAGGAAGTACACTTTTTGACTTTGAAGGAGATGGTATTAGTGAAGTTGTTTACAGTGAAGAGGCTCACATGTACATTTGGCGAGGAACAGATGGAACGGAATTAAGTAAGATTACAGCAGAAGCAGGTACGAGAACAGAATATCCTGTCGTTGCTGATATTAATAATGACGGGGCAGCAGAAATTGTATTTACTGCTCAAAATGGAAATGGCCCAGGGTTTAGTGGAAATGGTTATATTGTTGCTTATCGTTCAGGTAATACACCTTGGGTAGCAGCACGAAAAGTATGGAATCAACATGGCTACTTCGTAACAAATATTAATGAAGATTTAACTGTTCCGACAGTACAACAAAATCAATTAAACCCCTCCTTTAATGATGCCCTAAATGGCTTCTTGACACAATCCACAAGAATTCTTTCTGATGGTTCACCTGCATTTGAAGCGGGAGACGCAAGCGTTGAGTTGTCCTCTACAAGCGTAAATCCTATTAGTCTGACAAATTGTCCCAATGATATTGAACTTACTTTAGAGGTAACCAACTCTGGTACTAGTGATATTCCTGGTAGCACGCCTATCGCATTCTATAATGGTGACCCTACAGTTAGTGCACCAGATTTACTTGGTGTGACCACCATAGGCATGACAATTTTACCAAGTAATACTATCACTATAGTCTACAACTTACCTATTGCTGGTTTCATGACTCCTATGAATATTTATGGTGTGGTAAATGACCCAGGTTTTGCACAGGCAGATTTACCTTATAATTTAGAAGAAGATTTTCCTATAACAGGAACAAGTGAATGTGATTTTTCGAATAATTTATTCTCTGTAGGCACTGTCATCTGCGAAGAATTATGTGATGATAATATTGATAATGACGGTGACGGTTTTATTAATGAACCTAATATTATTGCAACACAAACAACAGGTTGTTCAGGGGAAGTTTTACCGCAAATGACAACGACATCAGGAGGTGGTACATGGAGTATTAGTTCTACAATTGGTTCAACTATCGATGCAAATGGTGTTGTTACATTAGGTACAAATCACAGTTCTACGCCAGTTGTAGATGTTGTCACTTACAACGGTTTACCTTGTCCCGCAACCATTGAAGTTTCTACTTTTGATGATGAGGCACCGAGTATTTCTTGTCCTGGAAATCCTAATATCAGTGCAGACGCAGACTGTGAAGGAACACTTGCAGATTATACAAGTAACGCAACAATAAGTGATAATTGCGCAGCAACAAACGACATCACAGTCACTCAAAGTCCTGCGATAAATAGCACACTTCCATTTGGTCCTTCTACTATTACTTTGACAGCAACTGACTTAGCAGGAAATGCTACAGATTGTGATTTCATAGTTACAGTTAATGATAATACTAATCCAGAAATAACTTGTCCAGCAGCACAAGATTTAAGCGTAGATGCGGCTTGTGATGTACAATTGGCAGATTTCACAAGTAGTGCGACAGTAAGTGATAATTGTTCTTTAGCTGGAGATATTACAGTATCCCAATCTCCTACAGTTGGTGTTACAATCAGCAATCCAGGTACGACACAAACAATTACATTGACGGCCAAAGATGAAGAAGATAATACAGCACAATGTTCTTTTGTAGTAACACTACAAGATACAACAGACCCTATGATTACTTGTCCTACAGACAAAGTATTGGTGACAAATAGTGCTTGTCAAGTAACAATTCCAACTTATACCTCAACTGCGATTACAACAGATAATTGTACATCTGCGGGAAGTATTTCAGTTTCTCAAAGTCCTGCTTCTGGCTTAACGCTAACTGGTCATGGTGCAAGTCAAATCATTACATTAACGGCAGAAGATGCGGCTGGAAATAGCGCGTCTTGTACTTTCAATGTAACGACAGATGATAATCTTGCTCCAACAATTACTTGTCCAGCGGCACAAAATGTAGATGCAGATGCCAATTGTGAAACGACTCTTCTAGACTACACAAGTTTAGCCACTACAATGGATGAATGTACAGCTACAAGCAGTATCCTCATCACTCAATCTCCAGCTATTGGCAGTACGATTGACGGAACGACGGCTACTCACACCATTACATTAACTGCTGATGATACACATGGTAATACAGCCAACTGTACTTTCAATTTAATGGTAAATGACATTACGCCGCCGACAGTTTCTTGTCCGACAATTGCAGATATGGTTTTAGATGGAAATTGTGAAGCGATGTTAGCAGACTATAGAAGTATGGCAACAAGTGCTGATAATTGTTCAACAATGGCAAATATCACTTTGACTCAAAGTCCTACAGTTGGTACAATATTAAGCGGTCATAATACAAGTCAAACGGTTACGATTACAGCCACAGACGAAAGCGATAATAGTACAGATTGTACTTTTGACGTGACGGTTATTGACACTACAAATCCAACTATTACTTGTCCTACTGACTTTGTAATTAATGCAGAAGATGCATGTCCTGTTTCCTTGGCAGACTATACGAGTTCAGCTGTCATTACGGATAATTGTAGCATGGGTGTAGGTCTGACTACGACACAAATGCCTGTTGCAGGTACAATGATTTCAGGAGATGGAACGGTTCAAAACATAGTTATTACTACCAATGACGGTAATGGTAATACTGCAAATTGTAATTTCAATATTACATTACAAGATACCAGTGCACCTCAAATTACTTGTCCAGCAAATCAAATGCCTGATGTAGATGCAACTTGTAATTTCACATTACCAGATTACACTGCGCAAACTTCTGTGACTAATGGCTGTATGATGCCAAGCAGTATTACACTATCTCAAAGTCCAGCAGTCGGCATGAACTTATCTGGGGCAGGTACAACTCAAACGGTCACTATTACCGCAAATGACGGTACAAATACTTCTATGTGTACTTTCACAGTAACACTAAATGATGCCACACCACCAACGATTACTTGTCCTACTAACCAAAACGAAACATTAGACGCTAACTGTGAATTTGATATTCCAGACTACACTTCAATGGCGACAGTTGCAGACAACTGCACAGCAGCAGGAAGTATTACTGTAAGTCAAAATCCCGTAGCTACAACAACGATTTCAGCCCATAATACTGTCGAGACAATTACTCTCACTGCCGATGATGGAAATGGGAATATGACACAATGTACTTTCACGCTTACAGTAACAGATGATACGGCGCCAATGGTCACTTGTCCAGCAGACCAAGAGATTTCAGCAGATGCTGATTGTCAAGCAGTTGTAGCGAATTTCACAGATATGGCTGTTATCACTGACAACTGTGCTGTCACTCCATTTTCAGTCACTCAGTCACCTGTAGAAGGTACCATTTTAGAAGGGCATGATGATGCAGAATTAATCACATTAACTGTTGATGATGGAAATGGGAATACTCAAGATTGTTCTTTTACTTTGACATTAAAAGACACTACCAATCCTAATATTACTTGTCCAAGTAACCGCGATGTAACTTTAGATGCTACTTGTCAAACCAACTTGGCAGATTATACTGGATTGGCATTAATAGATGACAATTGTGCTATGGGCGGCGCAATTTCAATCACACAAGTACCAGCTTCGGGTACTTCTTACAATGGACACAACACCATTATTCCTGTTACTTTGACTGCAAATGACGGAAATGGAAATACTCAAGACTGTACTTTCAATGTAACATTAAAAGATGAAAATCCACCAAGTTTAACTTGTCCAAGTGACCTGACAATTGATGTAGACGGAGATTGTGAAACGGACTTAGTTGATTACACAACAAGTGCTGGAATAAGTGATGACTGCACCTTAGATGCAAATATTAATGTTAATCAAGCACCAGTAGTGGGGACAACAATTAGCGGTCATGGAGAAATCCATACTGTGACTTTAACTGCTGATGATGGAAATGGAAATGCTGTTTCATGCTCATTCAACATCTACTTAAATGATGTAACAAACCCAATGATTACTTGTCCTGCGCCAGTTGTTTTGACAACGGATGCTAATTGTGAAATCAGTTTATCAGATTATACAGCGGACGGAATTTTATCAGATAATTGTACTGACCCTACATCTATTACAGTCACTCAATTACCAAGTCCAATGACTATTTTAAGCGGTGAAGCTACTGTTCAAACTGTAACTCTCACAGCTAATGATGGCAATGGCAATACGGAAACTTGTGATTTTACAGTAACTTTAGAAGATACGACAGACCCAACAATTATTTGTCCAGCCAATGCAATTCTATCTGTAAATGCAGATTGTGAAGCTATCGTTCCTAACTATACTTTAGCAGGTAGCACAGCAGATAATTGTACTGACCCAGCACAAATCACTGTCACTCAAAGTCCAGCAGCAGGTGCAACTTTCAGTGGTAATGCAACAGTTGAGATTATTACATTAACTGCCGATGACGGAAACGGAAATACTTCAGATTGTACTTTTAATATCACTTTAGAAGACAATATTGCTCCTGCCCTATCTTGTCCGAATGATTTGACTGCCGAAACGGATGGCGATTGTAATTTCGATATTATCGACTACACCTCAGCAGCTACATCTAGTGATAATTGTACGATGACTGGTGCTATATCATTGACACAAACACCAATTGTAGGAACAACCTTAAGCGGAAATAACATGCAGCAAGTCATCACTATCACTGCAGATGACGGTAATGGAAATAGCACAAATTGTAGTTTCACTTTAACCTTGAGCGATACCTCTGACCCGATGTTGACTTGCCCATCTGATGCGACAGTTTCAGTAGATAACGATTGTATGGCAATGATTGCAGATTACACATCTAGCATTAGCTTGTCGGACAACTGTACAGTTAATGGTGCGATAACTACCACACAATTTCCAGCAGCAGGAACGATGTTAAGCGGAGATGGTACAACACAAATTATTCAAATTACGGTTGACGATGGGAACGGAAATAGTTCTAATTGCGATTTGACTGTAACTTTATCAGATACAACTGACCCCGTCGTTGTTTGTCCTGAAGATCAAATTGTAGAAGTAGATGATGGTTGTGTGATTTCTATATCTGACTATACAAATGCTGTTACAGTAAATGATAATTGTAGTAATACGGCCTCGATTAGTTTAATACAGATGCCACCTGAAGGCACGGAGTACATGGATGACGGTACAGTTATTCCTGTCATGATTACCGCAGTAGATGAAGCTAATAATACAGAGTTGTGTGGTTTCACAGTAACATTACAAGATACAACAAACCCGACTTTCTCTTGTCCAAGCGACCAAAGCTTAACAGTCAATGACGAATGTGAAGTCGCTTTACCAAATTACTTGAGCGAACTCAATGTCATGAACCAATGTATGATGGCTTCGGGTAATGTTACGCTTGCACAAAGTCCTTTACCTGGTACAGTTTTACAAGGACACAATACTGTACAAACTGTCACGATTACTGCGACAGATTTAAGTGGTAATGTTCAAACTTGTGATTTTGATGTAACATTGATTGATGAAAATAATCCAGACTTAACTTGTCCAGTAGATATCACTCTTGAAGTAAACGAAAGTTGTCAATTAGAAATTCCTGACTTCACTAATGACGCGACAGTAACCGATAATTGTACTGCTATTTCAGATATTATATTATCACAAAATCCTACAGTAGCGACAGTTTTATCAGGACACAATACATCTCAAGTCATCACAATCACCGCAGACGACGGCAACGGAAATATGTCAATGTGTCATTTCACTTTGACTTTGGATGATGCTATACCTCCAGCTTTAGTTTGTCCAGCAAATCAAAGCCTAACAGTTAATAATAGTTGCGAAATTGCTTTACCAAACTATACCAGCTCAACTATCCCAACCGATAATTGTACCAACGGCGCAGACATTTCTCTATTACAAACTCCTGCCCCTGGAACAGTTTTATCAGGACACAATACAGATACTGAAATCACTTTAACTGCTGACGACGGCAATGGAAATACAACTCTTTGTACTTTCAATGTCAACATCCAAGATGAAGACGCGCCAACAGTAACTTGTCCAGGTGACAAGGTTTTGATGTTAGATGATGATTGTGAAATTAGCATTGCTGACTTCACAAATGAAGTGACAACAAGCGATAATTGTGCATTATCTGCCGCAATTACTTTAACACAAGTGCCAGCAGCAGGTACAACATTCAGCGACCACAATACCACACAAATTATCACTATCACAGGTGATGATGGCAACGGAAATACAGCAGATTGTACCTTCGAAATTACTTTAGATGACCAAACACAGCCAGAAATTGTTTGTCCATTAATCCAAACTTTGGATACTGATGCCAATTGTGAAGTGAGTCTTCCAGATTATACATCAGCAGGAACAGTAAGTGATAATTGCGCAGCAAATACAGATATTACAGTCTCTCAAAGTCCAGCAGCAGGCACAAGTTTAGTAGGACACGAAACGACTCAAACAGTTACCTTAACTGCAAACGACGGCAACGGAAATACCAAGCAATGTACTTTCATAGTTGAATTGCAGGATATTACGCCCCCAATGCTTACTTGTCCTGCACCACAAGAAGTTTTACTAAACGGAATGTGTGAAGCTACCTTACCAGATTATCGTGGCGCAGCTACGAGAAGCGATAATTGTACAGCATTCAATGATATTACATTAACGCAATCGCCAGCAGCAGCAACAGTTTTCAGCGGTCACAATACCATGCAAACCGTAACTATTACTGCAAATGACGGTAATGGAAATATCACAACTTGTGATTTTGTGGTAACATTCAATGACAACTCAAATCCAATTTTGACCTGTCCTGGCAATCAAAATATTAGTATTGATGACGATTGTCCGACACCTTTGTCTGACTACCGTAGCACCGCTATTTTAGAAGATAACTGTACAGATTATGCAGCGATTACATTGACACAATCGCCAGCAGCAGGAACAATTCTCATGGGCGACGGTACTATTCAACCTATCGTTATCACAGCTGATGATGGCAATGGAAATATAACTCAATGTGGTTTCACTGTAACTTTAGAAGATACAACTGTGCCGACAATTACTTGTCCTGGTCCGCAGACTTTGACAGCAGATGCAGATTGTGAGGCAATTTTACCTGATTACAGAAGTGAAGCAGCCGTTTCATCAGCTTGTGTGATTGGTTCAGCTATTACGATTACACAATCTCCGCCAGCAGGTACAGTTTTGACAGGACACAACTTTATGCAAACCGTGACTATGACTGTTGATGACGGAAATGGAAATACCAATACTTGTACCTTCGATGTGACTTTACAAGATGCAAGTGCACCTTCGATTACTTGTCCAGCCGACCGACAAGAAGTATTGACAGCTGATTGCGAATTTAGCATTACAGACTATACAGGATTGAGTACTCAGACAGATAATTGCGCAGCAGATGCAGCAATTACCGTTACTCAAACTCCATTGGTTAACACGATTATCAGCGGACACAATACCACACAAACCATCATTTTGACAGCCGATGACGGCAATGGCAATACAGCACAATGTACTTTCGTCGTCACTCTAAAAGATGAAATCGACCCTGCCTTAACTTGTCCAGCTGATGTGACAATCAACACAGATACAGACTGTTCTTATGATATTGAAGATTATACAACGCAAAGTACGACAACCGATAATTGTGCTGCAGTTAATCAAATTGTCTTGACTCAATTGCCAGCAGTTGGAACAACTATAACTGGTGACTTGACGACTCAAACGGTAACTATCACTGCTAATGACGGCAATGGCAATACGACTTCATGTGATTTTGTAATAACTTTAGAAGACCAAAATGCGCCGATTTTAACTTGTCCTACAGACCAAGTTGTACCAACAGATACGCAATGTGAAATCGCTTTAGCAGATTACACAACTTTAGCTATGGTAGAAGATGATTGTCGCCCGACGGGCAATATTATTCTCACACAAAGCCCAGCAGTAGCTGCGGTTTTAAGTGGACATTTAACGGAACAAATCGTAACAATTACCGCAGATGATAGCAATGGCAATACAATTGATTGTACTTTCAAAGTCGTCTTAGAAGACCAAACAGAACCACAAATCATCTGCCCTGCTGACCAAGAATTAGTCGCAGATGCATCTTGTAGCGCTATCATTCCAGACTATACAAACGACGCGACGATTAGCGATAATTGCGCAGCAAATGCAGACATCACAGTCACACAAAGTCCAGCAGCAGGTACTATTTTACAAGGTCATAATACTTCGCAAGTCATTACTTTGACTGCCGATGACGGCAATGGAAATATGCAATCTTGTACTTTCATCACGACGGTAAAAGACGAGATGATTCCAGATTTGACTTGTCCAGCAGATGTGACTTTGACTACTGATGGAAATTGTGATGTAAGCCTACCAAACTTCATCGTTCAATCAACGATTAGCGATAATTGTACGGCATACAATGATTTAATTCTCACGCAATCACCTGTCGCGACAACTATCATCAGCGATGAAGCTACGACGCAAACGGTAACTATCACTGCCAATGATACGCATGGGAATATCACGACTTGTGATTTCACCGTGACGGTTGATGATGTATTCCCGCCGCTTGTAGTTTGTCCGCAGGATTTAACCTTGAGTGTAGATACAAATTGTGAAAATGCAATTGCAGATTACACTTCAAATGCTTCTGCTTCAGATAATTGTATCGCACAAAACGATATTGTCTTAACGCAAATGCCCGTCGCAGGTACAACTATCAGTGGCTACAATACAACACAAATAATCACTATCACAGCAGATGATACCAACGGAAATACTTCTGATTGTATATTTACTTTGACTTTGGATGATACGACTCCGCCGTCGGTAACTTGCCCAGCAGATGTGACGATTTTATTGGTAGATGATTGTGAGACGGATATTTTAGATTACACAGGCGATGCCATTTCTGATGATAATTGTACACTCAGTGCAGATATTTTGCTAACGCAAATGCCAATCGCAGGTACAACTATCAGCGGTCATAATTTTGTCCAAACAGTAACTATCACCGCAGACGACGGTCACGGAAATACAACAGATTGTACTTTCAATATCAATTTAGCAGACCAAGAAAATCCAGTGATTGTTTGTCCAACAGACATTACTATTGATGCTGACGCAAGTTGTGAAACGGAAATTGCTGATTATACTTCAAGTGCGACCATCAATGATAATTGTACTTTAGAAGCAGCAATTACAGTAACACAAAGTCCAACCCCGATAGCTATCGGGGCAACTATCAGCGGTGATTTGACGACACAAACAATCACCTTAACTGCAGACGACGGTAACGGAAATACGGAACAATGTACTTTCGTAGTTACTTTAGAAGATACAACGGTAGCAACAACAACTTGTCCTGCTGACCAAATTATCAGCGTAGATGATGATTGTGTTATTCAACTACCAGATTATATTTCTTCGGTACAAATCACAGACAACTGTGCGGCTTATACAGACTTGACAATTACGCAAAGCCCGATTACAGGAACAGCAATTTCAGGTGACGGTTTTGTACAAAATGTAGTCGTAACGGTCGCTGACGGTAATGGAAATACGACTCAATGTGATTTCGATGTTACTTTGGAAGATACCGCAGAACCTGCGATTACTTGTCCAAGTAACCAAGATGTGGTCGCAGATGCAGACTGTCAAATTTCACTTTTGGACTACACAGGAGACTTAGTTGTATCCAGTCAGTGTATGACGGATATGAATATCACAGTTACACAAATGCCAGCAGCCGCAACAATTTACAGCGGTCACAATACAACACAAACCGTTACTTTGACAGCAACGGATGATAGTGGTAATGCCTCTTCTTGTACTTTCGATGTAACTATTCAAGACGAAGAAAATCCATTTTTAGCTTGTCCATTAAATCAAGTATTTGACGTGGATGCAACTTGTGAATATGCTTTAGCAGATTTCACAAGTGAAGCAATGACTTCTGACAACTGTACAGCAGATGCAGCGATTTCATTAACGCAAGCACCAGCAATAGGAACAGTTATCACAGGACATTTGACCGAACAAATCATTACTATCACAGCGGATGACGGTAATGGAAATACGACTCAATGTGATTTCACTATCACCATTCAAGATACAACAATTCCGATGTTGGCTTGTCCTGCGGATATTACTTTAGATTTGGATAGCGATTGTAATGCAGTTCTTCCAGACTTGACGAATGATGCAACAATTTCAGATAATTGTGCGCCTGCGGCGGAAATTACGGTAACGCAAGTGCCAGCAGCAGCAACAATTTTGACAGGTGATGATTTTGTCCAAATGGTTACTTTAACGGCAAATGACGGACGTGGTAATAGC
>CAZQTE010000085.1:1388-3031 GCA_964595615.1 uncultured Saprospiraceae bacterium | reverse complement strand
AATGGTTTGACAACGGATTGTTCTTTTGTCTTGACGACGGAAGATGTGATTTCGCCAGAGATTACTTGTCCTGCGGATGTGACGATTAGTTTAGATGATAATTGTGAAGCGGTAATCGGCGACTATACATTCCCGATAGCTATCGGGACAACAAGCACAGATAATTGCACCACAGATACAGACATCACAATCACACAAGATATTGATGCAGCAACAATTTTAATCGGACATTTAACGCAGCAAGTCGTCACTTTAACTGCCGACGATGGCAATGGAAATACAGCACAATGTGCCTTAACAGTCACGGTCGAAGACATTACAAATCCAACAGTAAGTTGTCCAGCGGACTTGACAGTAGAGGCAGATGCAGCTTGTAATTTCACTTTACCAGACTACAGAAGCGACGCGACTTGGTTAGACAATTGTACTTTGCCAGCGGATATGAATGTGCTACAATCACCAGCCGCAGGTTCAGTTGTGAATGGAGATTTGACAGAACAAATCATTACTATCACCGTGGACGACGGAAATGGCAACAGCGCAGATTGTTCGTATACATTGACAGTTGAAGATACTATAAATCCGGAAATTACTTGTCCTACTAATCAAGTATTGACGACAGATGCGACTTGTGAGGTCATCATTCCAGACTACACAGGCGATGCGATTATCAGCGACAATTGTACTGCAACCGCAGATATTACCGTCACTCAATCGCCAATCGCGACAACGGTATTGATGGGTCATTTAACACAACAAACGATTACGCTGACAGCAGACGACGGCAATGGTAATACAGAAACGTGTACCTTCACTTTAACCATTGAAGACAATACAAATCCAACAATTGCTTGTCCTGCAAATCAAACTGTCGAATTAGATGCTGCTTGTAATGTGGCATTATTGGATTATACTTCGGCAGCAGTTGTGGCAGATAATTGTACGGATGCTTCCGCCATTGCAATTACGCAAACACCAGTTGCAGGCACTACCCTATCTGGTCATGCATTCGCACAAACGGTAATTTTAACGGCTGACGACGGTAACGGAAACACACTACAATGTAGCTTCACCGTAACGACAGACGATACGATAATGCCAACGATTGTTTGCCCAGCAGACCAAATTGTTAATCCTGATGCAAACTGTGAATTCATCGTACCTGATTACCGCCCACAAGCGACAACAGATGATAATTGTACGGCATCAGTAGATATGTCTATCACACAAAGTCCATTACCAGGAACAGTTTTATCTGGTCATAATACGGTAGAAACTATCACACTAACAGTCAATGACGGCAACGGAAATGAGCAGTCTTGTTCTTTCGATGTAACTCTAAATGACAATACAGACCCAACAGTAAACTGTCCAATTTCACAGACCATTGATGTCGATGACTCTTGTGAATTGCCTTTGCCAGACTATACAAATATGGTCGTGGTAGCAGACAATTGTACAGCAGATGCAGATATTAGTTTGACACAAGTTGCTGCACCAGGTACGCTGGTTAGCGGTGACGGTTCGGTTTACACTATCGTTATCACAGCAGATGACGGCAATGGAAATACGGCACAATGTGACTTCATCGTCGTATTGGCTGATTTGAATGCGCCAACAGTAACTTGTCCTGCGGATAAAAC
>CAZQTE010000085.1:0-1288 GCA_964595615.1 uncultured Saprospiraceae bacterium | reverse complement strand
TCTATTGACCCGACATTGGCTTGTCCTGCGGACTTGACTATGAGTGTAGATGCGGCTTGTAATTTTGAAATTGCAGACTACACCAATGACGCGACAGTTAGCGATAATTGTACGGCTGATTTAGTGATTGCAATGTCGCAAATGCCAGTTGCGGGTACAATCTTGAATGGACATTTGACAAGTCAAACAATTACTTTGACTGCCGACGATGGCAATGGGAATACTTCAACTTGTGATTTCACATTGACGATTGAAGATACAACAGTGCCGAGTATAACTTGTCCTGCGAATCTTGTTTTACCAGTTGATGCAAATTGTGAATTGGCAATAGCAGACTACACAGGTGCAACAACAGCAGATAATTGTGCAACAACAATCACTGTTACTCAAATACCTCTCGCGACAACAGTTATTTCTGGTCATGATTTCATGCAGACAATTACATTAACTGCTGACGACGGTAACGGAAATACAAATACTTGTGACTTCACTTTGACTTTAGAAGATGTCACCCAGCCAATGATTACTTGTCCAGCGGATGTAACAGTTGATTTGGATGCAACTTGTAATGCAGCTATTCCTGATTTAACAGCATCAGCGATAGTTAGCGATAATTGTACAGCGCCAGCGGCAATTACAACTACGCAATTACCAATTGCAGGTACGATTTTGAATGGCGACAATACATCAGCAACGATTACTTTAACCGCTGATGACGGTAACGGAAATACCATGACTTGTACAATGGTCGTGACAGTTAATGACGTAACGCCACCAACAATTACTTGTCCAGCAGATGTAACAATTGAAGCAGATGCAGCTTGTATGATTTCGATTCCTGATTATACCGATGCCGCAACAGCTGATAATTGTACAAATTCTGCAAGCATTATGGTAACACAAATGCCAGTTGTAGGAACAACTTTAACAGGTCACTTAACGAGTCAAACAGTTACTTTAACTGCTGACGACGGCAATGGATTGACTACAGATTGTTCTTTTGTAGTGACGGTTGAAGACAATATTGCACCAGCAATCACTTGTCCAGCAGATGTGACTTTGAGTTTGGATGCAAATTGTGAAATAGCTATTGGTGATTACACAACAAGTGCGATGACAACAGATAATTGTACAGCAGATGCTGCAATTACAGTCACGCAAAACATTCCAGCAAATGTTATCCTATTAGGACATTTGACCCAACAAATTGTAACTCTAATTGCTGATGACGGTAATGACAATACCACAGATTGTACTTTAACTGTAACAGTTATCGACGAAATTAACC
>CAZQTE010000084.1:12851-16256 GCA_964595615.1 uncultured Saprospiraceae bacterium | reverse complement strand
GTGAGGGCGCAATATTGGTCTTTTTCAATCTTATCGGGTAGGTCTTTGATGATAGTTTTGTCCGATTTTAGACGACGTAAGATGAACGGTTCTGTAATTTGTTTGAAACGTTCTAATTTTTCTTGGTCGCGCTCGACTTCGATGGGTTTAGCGTAGTTTTCCTTGAAATTTTTGAGACTATCCAGATAACCTTTATTGGTAAAATCCATGATACTCCAATATTCCGACAAGCGATTTTCGACAGGCGTACCTGACATCGCAATTTTGACGGGCGACTTGATTTTTTTGATAGCTTTGGTCTGCGCGGTGCCTGGGTTTTTAATGGCTTGCGCTTCGTCAATTATCGTACAAAGCCATTTTTGTTTAGATAATTTATCATCACTACGCGCTACGCCATAAGTCGTGATGAGTATATCTGCATCTTTCAGAGGTTTAATGTCTCGATTACTACCGTGGTAGATATGTGGTTTTAAATTCGGTGCAAATTTCGCGATTTCTTTCCCCCAATTTGTCAACAAGGTAGTGGGCACAATCACCAAAGCTTTACGTTTTTCTAACTCACCATCTTCTTTTAATTTGAGTAGGGTAGTGATGACTTGCAAAGTTTTCCCGAGTCCCATATCATCCGCGATAATACTCCCAAAACCTAAGCGTGTATTTTTATACAACCACTCAAATCCACGCTGCTGATAAGGGCGCAATGTCGCTTTTAATCCTTCTGGCTGCGGAATAGCATCGCCGCTAAGGAGATTATTCATCAAGCCTTTAAGTTGCTTGCTCAATTCTACCCGAGCACCGTCATAGTCCTCTGTGAGTGCGATTTGCAAGAGCTCATTATTATCGAGATCAGGTGGATTTTCGAGTTGTGAGAGTAATTTCTGAATTTCATCTTCATTGAAGTAAACATAAGCGTCATTAATTTTAACGATACCTTTATATTTTTTGACCATATTTAAAAAATCTCCAAAACTCACTTGATTGTCCCCAATCGCGATTTTCCACTGAAAACTAAGCATTTCATCTAAGTTGATAATACTCGTACCTCCAACATCGCCGCTTTCACTAACATCCATACTCAGCGAAACCTTTGGACGCATCAACTTACGCAAGGCTTTTGGTAATAAAATCTGAATACCAAAAAGCTGAATAATGGGCAAAATTTTAAATAAAACAGAAGTAAATTCCTCGGAGTCAAATTCTAACTTTAATGTACCTTTCGAAGCTAAAATATCATTGATACCCGGGAAATAATCAGATAACATCGACAGCGACCGCAATATTTCGAGTCGCATATGATTGTATTTATTTTTTTCAAAAATATCCAACAAAGGAATTGGCGCGTCCAATGGTTGCGTCTTGTCATCAACAGTAACACTCACTTCAAAAATCTCCTCTGTATCTTCTACATGCAGCACTGGTACATAGTCGCGCTCAGAGATGTAGAATTTATTCAACCATAATTGTATCGCTTTCGGATGCTCACGATTTTCAAAAGTCCCAAAATGCTCCAAATCTCCATTAAAGAACATGCGCCCGACTTCTGTATTACTCACTTTTGCATCTGCATTAAAACTCTCATTCATATAATGCGTCAGGAAAAGCGACAAGAGGCTTGTGAATTGTTCCTCAGGATTAGATTGTTTAATGTCTTTATTGAGTTTGAAAAACAATAAATCTGGAGGTGTTAATTGTGACACCTTTTCGGAGATGTTTTGCACGATTTCATTCATCAATGCTGGCAACCATCTTACTTTGTAATGTTTGGTGCCGACACGCAATAATTGAGGAATTAAAGCCGAGTTAATTGCTAATTTTTGCGCCAATGCATTCGTCAACACCAAACCCCGCAAAGCCTCCGAAATACGGTCAAAGCGATTTAAAGGTATTGTTTCTAACCATTCGATGAGTGTGTTTAAGTCTTTGTATTCTGAGACGGACTTACCACGTGCATCTCTAAGATTACAATTTAAAAATTCCAATTCCTTATCTAAAATAATCTCTATCTCTTCCGCATTTTCAGCGGCAGCATCCGTCTCATCTGGTGCTTCTGCTTTTCGTTTTTTGAGGAAGGTTTTGTTTAATGATTTGTAAGCTTTCTCTAATATTTTTTTGAAGTCTCCTTCTGGAAAAAATACGGTATGCTCGCTTAGTAAAGTCATCAATTGTTCGCGATAATCAGGAAGGTTTGAAAAGTCTAATTTATTGAAAACTTCCTCTTCCCAAACAAAGTGATTTTCTGAAAAAGAAAAGTCTTCCGTAATGTTTGACAAGGAAGGAATATATACATCTCGCTCGCCTGTAGTAGTATAGCCGATACCCTCTAAACCCTTAAAAAGGTCGAAATCATGCAATCCAAATACCAAAAATGGGTTTTTATCAATCTCATTGGCGATAATGTAGAGTGTCGCCGCCATGTGTTTACAAGGCACAGCAGAGTCTGGACAAGAGCAGTTTCCTTGCACATCGCGCCAAGTCGAAGGGAAAATATGAATACCTAATCGACGACAAGCTCTGTCCAAAATAGAAGGTAATTCACGATTTAATAATTTGGATAAATAGGCTGGATTATCGGTGACGAGTTCGAGGATTTGTGCCTTCTGTTTTTCGGAGAAAGCTGGGAAATTAAATTTTACTTTATAGGGTTTATAACTAGAGCCTTGTACTTCCGCACTGATGTGATTATTACTGATTTTGATATTCTCGACTAAGCCTTTATTTGCGTAAGTCTTACCTCGGGGTAATCGATTAGAATAATCTATTTCGTTGAGAGCATTTAAGAATTGTTCGCCCCAATAAGTTGTACCGTAGGATTTTCTCATATTAATAAATGAAAAGATAGATTTTAGTCGTTTTTTTTGACGAAACAAAAATACGACTAATAAATTGGATAGCTAAAGGTCTTCATGAATCAGTAAGAATTATGTTTAGTTTAGCTGATGTCTGTCAAAAAATTATTTAATTTTCAATAAATATTTATTTTCAATACTTAATTGTTTAAATAACAATTTGTTAAAATTAAATATTCAATGTGTTGATAAGTAGGGTTTTAAATTTATTAAAATCGACAAATATTAAACAATAGAGTTTTTAATTAAAAAGCACGCCAATAATTGTAAAAAATGTGACAGGAGAAAATGAAGTTTGCCTTGTTTATTCGCACTTTATCTCCTATATTTGGCTAATAGATATCGGCTATGTTTAGATTTATTATATGAGAAAATGAAGAATCCATTAAAACTATTAAAACTTCAAAGTTATCTCTAATTTTAATTTAGATAACAAGAACATTTATGGTTAATCATTGAAATATAAAAAATTAGAACATTGCTTTTTTACAAACACTTTAAAATTTTCACTTATGAAAGTGCAAAAAAGCTTAGAAACAATCGGCAAAAAATTAAGCCG
>CAZQTE010000084.1:0-12751 GCA_964595615.1 uncultured Saprospiraceae bacterium | reverse complement strand
TACTGTTCGATGATTTGAAACGTTATCTCTGGATGACAGCTGCGATGGATATAGAGCGCAAAAAAAATGAAGGGGAACTTTTACCCGATGTGAGTATCTCGGAGAGTATGGTTATTATAGATGAAATATGGCATGAGTTTATTCTTGTGACAGAGCATTATACAGATTTTTGTAACAATAATTTTGGGAAATACATTCACCATCCGCCTCCAATGGCCAAGTACGAGCAAAATATAAAAACACTATCCGAGGAAGAATGTGTAGAGACTTTTATAGGAGAATTGTTAGAAACTACCTATGATTACTTAGGGGAAGAGGTTACAATGCGTTGGTTTGACGCTTATCGTAAATACATTCCTGACAATCATAAAGAAGAATTATCTCATCATATTTAGACTATATAAAATTTATTTTTCCTTCATTTTGTGACCTTTATTTTTGTTTATTTTTTAATTTTTTTGTGACAAATACACGTGGTATGATATTTGTCTTTTAGGTACTATCCCCTGTTATATTTATTATATAAATCTTTTTCAGGTTTCATCTATATGTACCTAAATTTAAGAAAATTATTAAAACTGTTTTTTTTCATTTTATTAATTTTTCCAAATGCATCACATGCTTGGGAAGAACAATACTTTGATGTAAACACTTTATCCAATCTTGAGCAATCCTATCTGGAACAAGCTAAAACTTGTACTACCGACAGAGACTTTACTAGTGCACATAGCTTTTATGAAGCACTCCTCGCAGAAATTAAAAAACGAAATATCGAAGAAGTACACCCTTCCATTTACTATGGCATTGGACAGGTTAATATTAAACTTTTTAATTATGATGTTGCCTTTGAGTACTTTTCGATAGTCCTTGAAAATTTGAATTCTAGTAAAAAATTACAAGCTCAGACATTATCAGATTTAGCTCAAGCTTATAGCCAATTAGGTGAAAACAACCTGGCTCACGAATATTTTATCAAAGTCATTGAATTGCGAGAGGAGGCAGGAGACGAAGAAGGATTAGTTGGTGAGTTTTATTCTTTGGGAAGTTTGTTTTATTACCAGAAAAATTACGAAGAAGCTTTAATAAATTACAATAAGACTTTAGCACTTGCTAAGAAATATAAAAATGCTAAATACATTTATAATGCCACTGCTGCCTTAGGTGCAACTTATGAGCAAATTGGAAATTTAGCACAATCTTTAGTCTTTAATGCAGAAGCACTTAAGCTTGCTAAAGAACAAAATTATACAACTGGTATTTCTTATGCTTTGCATAATTTTGGAACAAATTACGCCGTACAAAATAAGCACGAAAAAGCATTAGATTATTTTAATCGCTCCTTGGCAACTAAAGATCCTACGGATAAATTTGGTCAAGCAGGAAATTATATCGCAATAGGTAAGTCTTATTTACAACTTAAGGACTATTCGAAAGCACAAGAAAATTTAGAAAAGGCTTTAGATTTAGGTACAGAGGTTAAAGCCAAAGCCCGCATCGCAAATGCACATGAACTGCTTGCTGTCGTATATCGAAAAATAGGAGATGTACGTAAGGAAAATATAGCTCTTAACAAGTATATTGCGGTAAGAGACTCCATGCTTAATGAGGAGGCTTTAAAAGAGATTGGAAAGAGAAAAAACGCTTATATCTTGGCAAAAAAAGAGAATGAAATAATTGTTCTCAAAAGCGAAAAAGAGATATGGAAAGCAGAACAACGAATTGGTCAACTTCGGAATAGGTTTTGGTTTTTTGCTTTTTGTGCTTCGATTTTGATAGGAATTATTTTGTTTTTTAATTGGAAAAAGCAGCAAAGAATGGCGCTTCTTTTACAAGAGAAGCACCATGAAATTGAAGAAAAGAACGAGAAAATACAAATTCAAAATAAACTGTTAGAACAATCGAATGTCGAACTTCAAAACTTCGCCTACGTTGCTTCTCATGACTTGAAAGAGCCATTACGTATGGTGAACTCTTTTTCTGGTCTACTTAAGCGCAAGTATAATGATGTCTTAGATGATAGAGGGCAAGAATATATGTATTACATCAACGATGCTGTAGATAGAATGGGGATTTTGTTAGATGATTTATTGGATTATTCTCGTGTGAATACCTCTAATAAAAGTTCTGAGCCAGTTAATACAGGTAATGTAGCAGCAAAAGTTAAAATGAATCTTACTCCTAGATTGGAAGAAAAATCTGGCGATGTTATTATTCATTATGATAAAATGCCTGAAATAAAAGGAAACAAATCACAATTTGGACAGCTATTACAAAATCTAATTTCTAATGGTTTAAAGTTTCAAAACGGGAAACCTCCAGTAGTAGAAGTAAATTGTGAAGAACGAAAAAAAGACTATCTATTTTCTGTAAAGGATAATGGAATTGGAATTTCGAAAGAAAACCAAGCAAAAGTTTTTGATATGTTTACTAGGCTCCATACTCGTGACCAATATGAAGGTACAGGTATCGGTCTTTCTACTTGTAAAAAAATAGTGGATAGACACGGTGGTGAAATCTGGTTAGAGAGCGAAGAAGGAAATGGTTGTACGTTTTTCTTCACAGTTTCTAAAAATCTTTAAACATTAAGTAACGACAAAACAATAAGTCCGTCATCTGGACAGGTCAAATTTTCCCCATTTTTCACTTCAAATCGCTCAAAGTATTAACAATTATCGCGCTTTGAAGCCAAAACTGAGAAAAATTATACACTGTCCAAATGACGGACTTATTATTTCATCGTTACTAAATCACGATAAACATGAGTCATCCCAAATTTTATAACAAGGTGCTTTCAATGTAAAAAAGGCACCTAAAAGTGCCCAAATTGGGGTTTTAGGGGGTAACATTAATATTTTGCATGCAAAATATTAATGTTACCCCCTAAGTTTTTCCTTTCGGCGAGCGAAAGCGAGCCGCAATTGCTGTAAAAAGAGAAATCCCGAACTTTCAAGTGAAAATTCGGGATGACTCATGTTTTACTATCACATAGCGCTTAGCCTAATAATTCCTTCAAGGCTACATCTACTTTCTTCTTTTTCTCTTTAGTTGTAATAACGATAGGTGGTGCAGAACGCTCCGCACAATCTTTTATCGCACAGCGTTCACAAGTATTATTCACCTCTCTAAAAGAGATAGACGGGTCATTTAAAAAATTCATTTTTTCGCGCAGCGTATCATCAATCAATAGACCAATAGTTACGCTTACATTTTTTTCTGGACTAGGGTATGCTGGGCGGGCTAAAGTAATACAAAAGTATTCATCATCTGTACCGAAGTATTTTGATTTTTGAGCACCAACAATAGTTCCTGTATATTTTCCTTCCGTTTGTAGTTTATGCAAATCTTCTAATAGAGATAAGGATAACCAACGACGACAGTAGTGTTCTGATAATCCATTTCCTTGTGGATTATGACGACCATTAATGTGCATTTCTTTGTCTAAAAGAAAAGAACCCTTGGCAGGTGTATGTACAAAACGTAGAAGAAAAAGGCTTTTTATACCCAAGAACTGAGGAATAATATTAGTGAAACGTTGAAAAAGTGTCTCTGGTGAAATACGATATTTTAAAAGCAAACTTAAAAATGCTTCCCCATTCCATGTCTCATTAGCGAAAAATTTCTCTGTATCTTTTATAAATTTCTCTCGATTTATTAGCAATGCTGCTGAAAAATAACCCGCTTTGAAGTGACTTAAAACTTCCTCAAATGAATTAACCTTGAGAAGAGATGAGGTATTAGCGCGTTCCTTTAAATTAAGATAATTAAAGCCTAATTCTTTCCCTAATTGAAATACTTTTTGGACTTCTGTTAACTCGCTATTGAGTAATAATTGGGAAGTCTTAGGCACATAAACGGAGCGTAAATCCTGCAAGTCTGGATAATCATCTAAGCCTTTCTCAACAATATTATAATTATAGTCCTCCTCTAAAATCTCACTTAACTTATTTATTGCAACTCTGTCGTATTGTAATAATTTATGTTTTTTAGTAAATGCAGCAACTTCTTTCTCTAAATCTTCAAAGTAATTGCTATTCAATTCTAAATAAGATCTTAAAGCTCCAAAATAAAAATTCTCTTCTCTTAATGCGTAGTTGCGCGATAATTCTACTAATGTCTTAATAAATGCTCCCACTTTTGTTGGTGCATTTGCTATAATATCAACAACTTTGGAGATATCAATACCAAATAATTCTAAAGGAATTTCGTTTAGAAAATTAGAACTCAATAAATCTCCAACAGGAGCTAATTCATTGTGTAATTCACCTGAAGTTAAATCTTCTTCTGATACTCCAAGCGCACCTGCCAAGGCCTTAATTTTTGTGCCTTTAGGATATTTCTTTCCTTTTTCAATTTCATTTAAGTAAGAAATGGAAACGCCAGCTTTTTCAGAAAAATCTTTAAATGACAAACTCTGCGCTACACGCAATTGTTTGACTTTTAATCCAAAAATTATTTTCGCATTTTGTGTCTTAGTATTCATATTAATCGCGAAAATAAGGACATTTAGCGAAAATTCGCAGTCTTTTTAGACTTTTAGTACTCACAGGCCTAAGAAAATAGCGAAAAAACTATATAGATTAAAAAAAATGTTACTTTATAATACCATCTGCGTCAAAATTGAGAACTAATTATTAACTTTGATTTAACAATTTTGTTAATCTAATTAAAACAAGGGAAAAACTATGTTTCAAGAATTTAAAGACTTTGCAATGAAAGGCAACTTGGTGGATATCGCCGTTGCTTTTGTTATGGGTGCTGCATTCAATACTGTTGTTACTAAATTTACAGCAGGTATTATTTCTCCATTAATTGGAATGATTTTCAATACTGATTTCAATGCTATGAAATACGTAATGAAACCAGGTGCATTAAACGAAGCTGGCGAAATGGTCGGTGAAGTAGCAATCCTTTACGGAGAGTTTATCACAGCACTTTTAGATTTTATCATCGTTGCTTTCGTTATGTTTATGCTCGTTAGAGGTATCAACAATATGAAAAAAGCAGAAGAGGAAGCTCCAGCAGAACCACCTGCAAACGAAGTATTGTTGGCAGAAATTCGCGATTTATTACGCAAATAGTCTTCTATTTAGATAAGGCGAAATACTGATTTCTTATTTAGAATTCAACATTTTAGCCGATGTTATCCGTCTTGAGCCTTGTGCTCTCGGCGGATATTTTTTTGTGGTCTGTGGAGGTTTAGTAAATGGAGCATATTCTGCCAAAATGTCAGCAAAAAACCGTTGGAACACCCTTTGATACACTATCCTTGGATGCCAAAGCAAAAAAGTCAATTATGCTGCATTCAAAAAAATAAAAATCGAAAACGTAGTGAAGCTTAGTAGTGTCTACTAAACTCCAACTACCAACTATTCAAAAGATATGGCAAAAGGACAAATTAATGTACAAGCGGAAAATATCTTTCCGATTATCAAGCAGTTTTTATACTCTGACCAAGAGATATTTTTACGCGAATTGGTCTCTAATGCGACCGATGCAACTAACAAATTATTGACCCTTTCTCGTAGAGGTGAGGTGAAAGGAGATGTAGGGGAGACGACTATCGAAATCCTATTGGATAAAGAGGCAAAAACATTGACGATTCGCGACCGAGGAATTGGTATGACAGAGGAGGAAGTGGAGAAATATCTGAACCAAGTTGCCTTTTCTTCTGCGGAGGAATTTTTAGAAAAATATAAAAACGAAGCGTCTATTATCGGGCACTTCGGTTTAGGTTTTTATTCTGCGTTTATGGTGGCAGACCGCGTAGAAGTTGTGACTAGAAGCTATAAAGAAGGTGCAGATGCTGTAAAGTGGGAGTGTGACGGTAATCCAACTTACGAAATGAGTCCTGCGAAAAGAGACTTCAGAGGAACGGATATTATCTTACACGTGAGTGAAGATAGTGTGGAATTTTTGGAGAAAGAACGCATCGATACTTTGTTGAATAAGTACTGTAAATTTTTACCAATTGAAATCAAATTTGGTACACGTACAGAGACGACTTATGAAGGCGAAGGAGAGGACGAAAAGAAGATAGAAACGGAAGTTGATAACATCATCAATAACCCAAATCCTCTTTGGAAAAAACAGCCTGCTGAATTAAAAGAAGAGGATTACACGAACTTCTACAATGAGTTGTACCCGTACTCTAATGCACCCTTGTTTCACATTCATTTGAACATTGATTATCCGTTTAATTTGACGGGTATTTTGTATTTCCCTAAATTGAGTAATTCATTGGAAGTACAGAAAAACAAGATTCAATTATACTCGAATCAAGTTTATGTAACAGATGACGTAAAGGAAATTGTGCCAGAATGGCTGACATTATTACATGGTGTCATCGACTCTCCTGACATTCCGTTAAATGTCTCTCGTTCTTACTTGCAGTCTGATAGTAATGTGCGTAAAATCACAGGTTATATCACTAAAAAGGTCGCTGATAAATTGCATGACCTTTACAAGAAAGACCGCAATGACTTTGAGGACAAATGGTCTAGCTTAGGGATTTTTGTGAAGTACGGAATGTTGTCTGATGAAAAATTCAACGACCGTGTGGTAAAAAATGATTTTGCTTTGGTAAAAAATACTGAAGACAAACATTTCACAATCAACGAGTACAAGGAAAAAATTAAAGAAAACCAAACAGACAAACATGACCGTTTGATTTTCTTATACACGAATGATGCAACTTCGCACCATAGTTATATTGCAGCAGCACAAGCTAGAGGATATGATGTATTGGTTATGGACAATCCAGCGATTGACTCGCACTTTGTGCAGCATTTAGAGCAAAAAGTGGGTGGCATTACTTTCGTACGTGTAGATAGTGACACGGCGGATAATTTGGTACAGAAAGACGAAAAAGCAGAGTCTGTTTTAAGTGAAAAAGAGCAAGAAACGGTAAAAACTGTTTTCTCTGGTATTATGTCTGATCAAAACGTAACGGTTGATTTGAAGCCATTGTCTCCAACTGACCAACCCGTTCAAATCACACGTGCTGAATTTATGCGTCGTATGAAGGAAATGTCTCAATTTAGCTCAATGCCAGGCATGGGTGAGATGCCAGATGCTTATAATGTGGTTGTGAATACAAATCATCCATTGGTAGCAGACAAACTGCTCAAAGGTGATGAGGCTGCTCAAAAAGACATGGCAGAGTACCTTTACCAAGTTGCACTAATTCAACAGGGAATGTTGAAAGGAAAGGACTTGACTGCTTTTGTAGAGAAAAGTCTTGGTATGCTTTAGAATGTGTCGTCCCTAAATAAATAGAAGCGGTAAGTTCTTTTGAGAGCTTGCCGCTTTTTTTTCTTATAAAAAATGGGGATGTAGTAATAAATCTACATCCCCATTTTTATAAGAATTAAGTTTCTATTTAGAAGCTCAATTTAAAAATTGTAAGTCACACCAATCCTTAAATTTATAGGAACTCTATTTTGATCTTCTTCCATGAAGTTATATAATCCCAATATTTCATACGAAAATAATCCATTTATACTCGAACTGTAACCTACACCTCCATAAAGATTTTGGTCATTTTCATCGAGTAGTAAGTTAAAATCACTTAATTCAGTAATTCTTAATCTTTCATATTCAACATGAGCGAATATTGATTCAGTGAATTTGGCGCGAGTAAATGCACCTAGCCCTAATTGCAAAAGTCTAATATTGTCCCCTGGCTGATATTGTGTAAACGAATTGACGGTAATACGAGGACCCACAGAAAACCTATCTGTAACTTTATAAGCTACCATTGGGCTGAGACCCGCAATAAGAAGATTTCCGCCAATTTGAAAAGTTCCGCCTGCACCAAACCATAATTTTTGTGTCCAATTCCCGCTATCATCAAAGTATTCATCAGTTTTAGAAGATTTTTTCTTTTTCTTCTTACCGCGACTTTGTGCCTGTATGTCAGTGCTAAAGCCAAACGTAAAAATAGCTGCCAAAAGTGAGAAAATAAGTAACTTTTTCATATAATTGATTTTATCAAGAAATAGCAAATAGTTGACCACATTAGTGGCTTTGTTTATTAGACGAATGAAAAGCCTAAAAAGTTTGTGGCAAAGATATAAATAAGCGTTAAAAAGTAAAGTTTTGTCCGATTTGAGGGCTTTTTTTAGAAAAATTAAAGCATCTTTTTTAACAACGGCACGAATTTGTGTATTTTAATGTTTGTTTTCGTCTCCTTATAAAAGAAAAAATATGCGAATTTGTACTTTGTTTTTTATTGCTTTTTTATGTTCGTTCTCGACAATAGCTCAGACTGATTGGAAATTAAAAAAATCCGAGGCAGGTATTGATATTTATGTTCGAAATGTACCTGGGACTGACCTTTTAGAATTTAAAGGAGTTACTATTTTAGATTGTGATACGGAAACTGTCTTTAATGTTTTTCGCGATTTTAGCAATTGGCCAAGTTGGAGTTATAAACTAGCTACAGTAGATGTTTTGAAAAAAGAAAGCCCCGTAGAATTTTTTGTTTATTATGAAGTCGAGATGCCATGGCCGATGGAAAATAGAGATATGATTAATCATCTACGCATGACGAAAAACAAACTGACGGGTGAAGGGCGTATTATTTTAGAAAGTATCGCAGATTATGTTCCTGAAAAAGAGGATAAAGTGCGTCTAAAAGACGGAAAAGGATTTTACCAACTTAATCCTACTGAAGATGGTAAAACAGAAGTTATTTATCAATATTTTACTAATCCCGAAGGTGTTCCCGCTTGGGTGGTTAATCTTTTTATTACAGATAGTCCATTTGCTACCTTACAGGGTATGCGAGAGGAGGTGAAAAAAGAAAAGTATGTAGCCACACCGTAATTTTATCCATTATCTGTCTTGCTTCTAATGACAAATCTCCTTCTTATGCTATTTTAAAGGATAAGATGGAAAAGAAAGAAATACAATTTTTTTCGTCTTTGGATGCTTATTACCGTGTAACAAAAGTAAGTTGTAATTCTATCAGGCTTCCAAGGGGTTTCAACCCCTTGTTTCTACTGCGATACAAGGGGTTGAAACCCCTTGGAGGAATATAAGTAAACTTTTGTTACAATGATGTATTATGCATAGGGCTTGGTTTATTACTAACAATGTGGATTTTGTAAGATTAGAACCGTTAAAATATTGATAAAATTGTCTTAGAAAATCACGTTTTTATCTTTTGAACGTTTAGTTTTGTAAGAGTTTTAAGACAAAAATATTCGCAACAACACATTTAAAAAAATGAAAAAATACCTTTTTCTACTACTTTGTTTTACTGTCGTTTTTCAGGCTTGTCAAGATGATGAGGCAGTTCCAGACCCAACTAATCTTCTTAATTACGATGGAGATAACTTTTCCGCACCAGCTTTGGATGCGGGTATTTATGAAGCTGCTGCCCGTTTTACGACAACAGAAGTGGCAGAATTTGAAGGCAAGCAATTGATTGGAGTAGATGTTTACTTTGTGAGCGTACCCGTTTCGCCACGTGTGAAAATCTATGCTCAAGCTGCGGGAGGAATTCCGGGCGATTTGTTATATGATGCTAATATTACTTCAGAAGCTAGTACAGACAGTTGGACTAGACACACACTTACTACTCCTATTACTATTCCAACTGAGGGATTGTGGATTGCGATTAGAATAGACCATCCAGAGACTTTTGGCTCCGTTGGTTGTGATGAAGGCGCTGCAAATCCAAATGGAGATTTGATGTTTGTGAATGGAGATAATATCTGGACTACACTAAGAGAATTTACGAATGGTGCAACAGATATTAATTGGAATATTCGTGGAGTAGTTGAAGAGTAAATTCTAAATCAAATCAATATGAAAAGAGGCTGTCCAGTAGGGCAGCCTCTTTTTTAATATTCTATTCTTTCACCATTTCTCCCGCTGCTATTTCCACTCCTTTATCAGAAACCGAGTAAAAATAAACACCGCTTACCCAATCTCTCATATCTATTCGGCTTGTTAGATTGGTTATTTTTTGAGAAATTATTAGGCGTCCATTAGCATCAAATATTTCCACTTGTTTACCAACATTTTCTACTGGCATTTCTAAATAAAAATAATCAGCAGTTGGATTAGGATAAGTTTTGACTATTGAATTTTTGATGTCATCTACATCATCGATTATTACTTCTTCCGCAATGTCAATAATTGTTCGTCCCTCTGCATTCATGGCAAACTCAATCATTGTGCTTTCTTCTCCAAAGAGAACTTCCAGAGTATCCTTAGCCACATTCCAATTTGTTACTGGCAAATCATCACCTTCTACGAATGGGAATAATAAAACCTTGAAATTTGGTTCTACTGCATTACTTTCTGCTATCAATCGAGGACGTTCCCAATTAGGATTAGAATTATAAGGTTCTTGCGTAAAATAATTTATATACTCCAATGAGTCCATATAGGCAGGAGTATCCGAATTGACTTGATTTTCAATCTGTAAAAAACGTACTAAGAGACGGCGATTGCCCGTTTCTGCTGGTTCTGTAAGGATGACATCATTGCGGTAATTTTCATTTGCAGTATTCACTACGGTCTCCGAAATCGTTAAATCGCGTGCCATTTGCGCCAACCACTTATAGTTATGAACTTCATCGTCTTTTTTGATATCATCTACTATTAAGACAAAAGGATTATCGCCTTTTATCATAGCAACGGAGCGAATAACTTTTTCCATTGGATTGTATAGACGCTTCACCATACGTTCTTTTTTGCCTGGCTGATGCCAATGTGCCCAATCGTAAAAAGGAAGGTCGTAATGCGCTTCGGTTTTTGGTGTATACTGAAAATCATTCCAGGTCTCCAAGACTTTTTCCCAACCGTCAGTGTCTAGCCAAGGGTGGTCATTTTCTTCTGGTTGAGGAGACCAATGCCATTCCCAAGTATAAGCATAAGTTGCATCGGCTGCTGTGCGTGTTATCTCTTCTTCTGCGGTGAATTCTAAAAACTTTGCAGGTTGACGAGCTTTAAGTCCGTCAGGGGAAGCAATCGCTACGCCTAAATCATCCACTAAGATACACGAGTGAAACCAAGTTGGCTGAAATGGACTACCTCCAAAAGATTTACGTATCCACATTCTACCTAAGCCACTTAGTGTAAAATCATTTCTATCGCCATGTGTATGTCCGCCCAAGTCTTGACGTGCATGAAATTGAACAGCCAATGCATTTTTATCTGTATCACTTTTGATGATAGCTAAACCTCGGTCATCCGCAAAATAGTCTGTCTCAATTACCGCTGCCGCTTGAGTGTTCCAATCTCCACTTGTATAATCTTGAACAAAAACTGCCGCAGGAATGAGATAATTAAAATAGCTATCATCAGGCACTTGTTGTTGATATAAATATCCTTCGCCATTTAGATTATAGCCTTTTTCGATATAATTTCTCCAAACAAAATCAATTTTTGGGTCATCTGGCATAATGTATTTTAAACCAATGATATCTAATGATTTGAATTTGTATTCGCCCAAGGTGGGATTATAACCACTTCCACCCCAAACATCGTAGGAAGTAAACCCATGACCATAAGGCTGCATTATTGCTGGCAAAAACTGCTGCCCAAAGGCGCGAACATGTGGATGAGCTAAAAGACTATAACCACGTTTTGCACAAGCTATCAAAGTCGTTACATATTGATAATTTTTTCCTAAACCCTCTAATCCTGCACCAGATGGATACCAGCCGTAAGTGATGAAATTATGTTGCATACGCATCCATTTTTCAGTCAATTCTGCTTTGTAGCCAGGTTCGCCTTCTATTGCTAGATTAGGAATAATTTCAAAACCATTTAAGGTACTCCAGTTACTCGCGTTTGCATAAGCCTCCATATCTCCACCATGACGTGGCGCATCAGGAATAATTTTAACCAATGCTTGACGTACTAAGTCTTGTTGCGCTGTGGTCATAGAATTAAAGTGCAAATCATAAGCAATCGCCATATGCATCCCTCCAAAATTATTGAACTTATTGCTACTTGGATTAACATCTGGGTCATCAATAGCTAGCGATGCCCAAAAGGTCATAGCTGTCGCCAAGTCTGCCGCACGCTCAGCATAAGTTTCTCCTGTGTCTATATCCGTCTGTCCTGCCATTATCAAGCATTCAAAGGCTTCAAGAGCCATCATGCAAGCCGTTATATGTTTGCGTTTAATATCTAACCCGTCCCAGACAGTAGGGTCTTCATTGATGAGTTTTGTATATTCGGTATTAGCATTCCAGTGACCAGAATTGCCCACCCAACGATTATTATGTTCGTCTAATGCATATTCTGCCTGTTGATTATAAGCACTTGCCCCAAGATTAAGAAGAGTCGTAAAGGCATGAATTTGACTAAAAATGGCTTGACCAGAGGTTGTATTGGCTAGTCTATCTTGAATATCAGCTAATTCGGAAGGACCAAAAAAGATACGCGGATGTATGCCTTCTGCTGGCGCATGGACGATTTCGCGCAGACCGTCGGTATTCCAGTCTGTGGCATGTGGTCCTAGACCATTATTCATGCTGTTGTCATAGTTGTCCCAGCCGTCGAAGAAACCGCCAATTTGAGCTTCTTGTGCATAAGTAGAAGGGATTATTGACAAAAATGTAAGGAGGAGAAAACACTGGTAGATAATTTTCATGTATTAACTTTTTGAGAGGGAAATTAGAAAGCATTTTAGAATGATTTTCAAACTGAAAAACATTTTTGAACAAGTTCTTTGGAATGTGAGATTAATAGATTCAGAATCTGAGCCGCTTATTTTTTCGTTTAGTTT
>CAZQTE010000083.1:13442-16386 GCA_964595615.1 uncultured Saprospiraceae bacterium | reverse complement strand
GAAACAGAAGAATTAAACTGTCCCTTTGGCAAATCATGACTATGTGTATTTAACTCAAAATAAGATGGTTTTTTCTTTTTCTTCTGACTGAAACCACGAATAAGTTCAAGGTTAAATTTTATAATACCACGTACCCAAAATCTATCATAAGCTTCTGCCAGTTTTATTCCAATATAAGCCGCCTCAGGGAAACGTGCTGAATGCGTATTTTGGTCTGCCTCAAATAATTTTCGACTACGAATAGTACTTGGATATTCTGCTTTCAATTCATTATTTTTATCTCTTACGATAACATTAATACCGTCCCACCAGCCATTTCTGGCTTCCTCTTCGGTCTTTTTGTCCATATTAATCGGGTGACATGCTGTATATGCTTGGTAAAATAATTTATATTCTGGATGACTCACTAAAAAATCTGCTGTTGCCTGTCGCACATCATTATAATTACTATCATCAACGACAATCACCGCATTTTCAGAGAGAAATGGTTTTGCAAAAAGCAAACAAACCAATTGAGAACGGTAATCATGCGGTCCATCTACAAAGTAAACACTAATCTTTCGACCATTCAAATGCTTCTCTAAAGCGTGCAAAGCATCTTCGTAATCTGCATTAATAAGGTGAACATTATCTAAACCCAATTTACTCCTTCTATCTTCAACAATACTTTGATTTTTTCCATCCTTGTCAAAAAAAGCAAAATTATCAATCCCAAAAACATCTCCTTTTGCCACAGAACCTACTGAAAGTAAAGTCAAGCCTTGAAAAACTCCAACTTCCAAATAACAGTTTTTTTCATCCGTAAACTCTGCAGCAAAACGTTGCAAAGCACCCATCATCTTTTTGCCTGAAAACCCTGTCAATATTGGATTTTCCTTTAACATTCCTTTGGATTCTGCCTCTCTAATTGCCTCTGCTACTTTGGTAAGATGTGGACTCATTCTAAAAAATGTTTATGTCTTTTGTAATATTTGCTTTTTAACGAGCGCAAAAATCAATAAATTTTTAGACAACTACTCTCATTTGGGAAATAAATTTAATCTGTTCTTTATTTCGTTTTGCTTCTTACATTCCTTTTGTACATTTGCTGTCCGTCAGAATTTCGTTATAAAATCTACGTTTTTTGCCTTGCTCTCCACAAAAATAAAGAGCGAAAAAAGTTTAACAAACTTCTGCTACAGTGTACTAAGAGAAAATGGCTTTTTTCCGTAAGATTCACGAAATTGACTAAGCTTTGACGAACTATTGATCTGCAAATTCGCCTTTCCCTGACATTTTCCTAATTTTGCTAAATCAAAACTCAAATAACGATTATGGCAAATACAATATACCAATTCAAACTCAAAGGATTAAACGGTGAAGAAGTCAATTTCGCAGACTTCTCTGGCAAAAAAATCCTCATCGTCAACGTCGCCAGCGCCTGCGGATACACTTCGCAATACGCACAATTACAAGAACTCGCAGAAGAAATGAAGGACAGTGTAGTCGTCATTGGCTGTCCTTGCAATCAATTTGGTGGTCAAGAACCAGGTAGTGCCAAAGAAATTCAGCAGTTTTGTCAAGTAAACTTCGGCGTAACATTCCCATTGACAGAAAAATTAGACGTTAAAGGGGCAAATGCACATCCTTTATACCAATGGCTCACCCAAAAAAGTGAAAATGGAGTAGCTGATAGCGAGGTCAGTTGGAATTTTAATAAATATCTAATCAACGAAAAAGGGGAATTTGTGAGTCATTTTGCCTCAGGAGTCAGCCCATTCGAAGCGGTAGATTAATCCAATTCCTGAGACGAACGCCTACCAACTAACAACCACCAACTACCAACTAAAAAGAAAATGAAATTTAAAGAAATAACAGGACAACAAAAAGCAAAACAACGCTTGGTGCAAATGGTCGCCAACGACCGGATGCCTCACGCCCTGTTATTTTTAGGAGGTGAGGGAGTTGGTAAACTAGCTTTAGCACTGGCGTTCGCCCAATATGTACTCTGCATCAACAAACAAGACGGGGATGCTTGCGGCACCTGCCCCCAATGCATCAAATCCAGCAAATACATTCACCCTGACCTACATTTTTCCTATCCTGTCATCGGGACAAAAATAACCAGTGATAAGTACGCCACAGAATGGCGCGCTGCCCTCGAACAAAATCCTTATCTCAACGTAAATCAATGGTTGCAATCCATTGGCGCAGAAAATAAGCAGGGAAATATCAATAAGGACGAATGTAACTCCATTATCAAAAAATTGAGCTTGAAAATATACGAAGGCTCACACAAAATTTTGATAATCTGGTTGCCCGAATACCTCCAAAAAGAAGGGAATCGCTTACTCAAACTCATTGAAGAACCACCAGAAAATACTCTTTTTATCTTGGTGGCAGAGTCTAGCGAAAAAATTCTCAATACGATACTTTCCCGCTGCCAAATTGTCAATATTAACCCACTTAGCGACGAAGAAGTCGCCCAAGGATTGATACAAAAAGGCATCAGCGAAGAAAAAGCACAACAAGTTTCTTTCCTTGCCAATGGTAACCTAAACGAAGGTTTGCAACTCGCAGAAAGTGCAGAAAATGACAACTCCACACTCTTTTTAGAGTGGATGCGGAAATGCTGGATAGGGAATGGTGTGGATTTAGTCGGCTGGGTCAACGAAAAATTTGCTACCTTGGGGCGCGAAAATCAAAAGCACTTCTTAGCGTATGCATTACATTTCATGCGAGAGTACGCTTTGTTAAAAATGACAGGCTCTAATCGCCTACGTTTGCAGCCAAATGAGGCAGCAACGGCACAGAAATTTACAAAGATTATTGAGTTTCATCAAATAGAACCCATAGTAGCTTTGCTAACGGATAGTTCTTATTATGTGGAAAGAAATGCCAATCCAAAGGTTTTGTTTTTGGATGCGAGTATTCAAATGCATAAGATATTGAAGGGGAAGAGGTA
>CAZQTE010000083.1:11983-13342 GCA_964595615.1 uncultured Saprospiraceae bacterium | reverse complement strand
AGAGAAAAATTTCAAATAAGACCACAACATAAATCGAAAAGGAAAAGGGTAGAGTAAAAAGGGGAATTGATAGGATTACGGAAAAGTAACAGGCATCTTGAAGATGACTGTCACTGATATACAACCTTTACAACTCTACAACCTTACAACCTTTAAAACCTTAAATAATATGGGCTGTTCAGGATGCAGCGTCGGGAAGGATAAAGACGGCAAGCCACGCGGTTGTAAAAGCAATGGCGGATGCAGCACAGGTGGCTGTAATAAAATGAATACCTACGACTGGCTAACCGCTATGGACATTGAGGACATGGACGGTTTTGACATAGTAGAAGTGAGCTTTAAAAATGGCGCACACAAAGGTTTTTACCGCAATCCACTCCACGCAGATGCGATGACAGGCGACCATGTGGTCACCGAAGTCAAAGGCGGATATGACATAGGCAAGATTTCACTTTCGGGTGAATTGGTACGCTTGCAAATGAAAAAGAAAAAGACACGCGAAGCTGCTGTCACTGAGAAAATTATCCGTGTTGCTAACCAACGCGATATGGAAAAACTCGACGAAGCACGCTCCATGGAGTACAAAACTATGGTACGCGCCCGCGCTATCGTAGCGAGTATTGGTCTGAAAATGAAAGTCGGTGATGTCGAATATCAAGGCGACAAAAAGAAAGCAACTTTCTACTACACTGCCGACGGACGGGTCGATTTCCGTGAGTTAATCCGCGCTTTAGCTAAAGAATTCAAAGTTAAGATTGAAATGCGCCAGATTGGGGCAAGACAAGAGTCTGCCCTCATTGGAGGTATTGGTTCTTGTGGTCGCGAGTTGTGTTGTTCGACTTGGCTTTCTGATTTTAAGACGGTCAATACCGCAGCGGCACGCTACCAAAATTTAGCTATCAATCAGGCTAAACTTTCGGGCATGTGTGGGCGTTTAAAATGTTGTCTAAACTATGAATTAGACACCTACATGGACGCGCTCAAAGACTTTCCAAAAAAGACAGATAGATTGCAGACGCAAAGCGGACAAGCAGTTCTCGTCAAAACCGACATTTTTAAACGCATCATGTATTTTGCGGTGCAAAAAGATGGTTTTAGAGGAAAGCCTGTACCATTGAGTGTAGATAGAGTGAAGGAGATTCGAGAGATGAACAAGAATGGGCAGAAACCTGTTAATTTGGTAGATTTAGCTGCATTGATAGCCGAAGAAAAGAAAGAGATTTTTGATTTTGAAAGCGTCAATGATGTCATAGAATTACCACCAGAGGAACGTCGCCGTCGTCGCCGCTCACGTGGCGGAAAAGGACGCAACGACCGCAAACGCTCAGAAGGAGGCAAGCCAACAGGTAAGCCAAAATC
>CAZQTE010000083.1:0-11883 GCA_964595615.1 uncultured Saprospiraceae bacterium | reverse complement strand
CAAAAACAGGCGGTAAAAAGCCCACAGCTAAAAAGTCAGGCGGTGCGCCAAAGAAGGACGGACCAAAGACAGGAGGAAGTGGAAAAAGCAATAACCGTCGTCGCAGAGGTGGTGGAGGTGGAAAGAGTAATAATAACAGTAAGAAATAATTTTGAGGTGAGAGGTGAGAGGCGAGAGGGGAGAGTCCAGCATGATTTATGCGCACTCACCCTCTCGCCTCGCACCTCGCACCTCTCTCCTTAAACAATAGAAATGAAGTACGACGTTACCGTAATCGGTTCCGGCCCAGGCGGCTACGTGGCAGCAATTCGTTGCGCACAATTAGGTATGAAAACTGCTATCATTGAGAAATATTCTACATTAGGTGGCACTTGTTTAAATGTCGGTTGTATTCCGTCAAAAGCACTTTTGGATAGTTCAGAACATTACCATGACGCTACGCATAAGTTTGCAGAACATGGTATCAAAGTATCCAGTGTAAAAGTGGATATGGCACAGATGATTAAGCGTAAAAATGATGTTGTTTCACAGACATGTGATGGTGTTGCTTACTTGATGAAGAAAAATGCCATTGATGTACACCACGGATTTGGTTCATTTCAAGATAAAAACCATATCGTAGTCACAAAAGACGATGGAAGCACGGAAGTACTTGAAACTGAGAAAGTTATCATCGCGACAGGTTCAAAACCAATTGCGCCAGCAGCTTTCAATTACGATAAAAAACGTGTCATTACTTCTACTGAAGCCTTAAATATCACTAAAGTACCAAAACGCATGGTTGTGATTGGTGGTGGTGTTATTGGTTTGGAATTAGGTTCTGTTTATGCACGTTTGGGGACTGAGGTAGAAGTAGTTGAATTTGGCGACCGTATCATCGGTGGTATGGACAAAGATTGTAGCAAAGAATTGATGCGTGCGTTAAAGAAAATCGGCGTTAAATTCCACTTAAAGCACAAAGTAACGACGGTAAAAGCAACGAAAACAAGTGTAACTGTTGGGGTACAAAAACGCGACAGCGAAGATACCTTTGACATCAAAGCAGACTACTGTTTGATTGCGATTGGACGTTACGCGTACACTGATAAATTGGGCTTAGAAAATGTGGGCATTACCACTGACGACAAAGGTCGTATCAATGTAGATGCGCATCTACAGACAGAAGTACCTGGCATTTATGCGATTGGTGATGTCATCAAAGGTGCGATGTTGGCACACAAAGCCGAAGAAGAAGGCGTATTTGTTGCTGAAACAATGAATGGTGAAAAGCCGCACATTGATTATAATTTAATCCCAGGTGTCGTTTACACTTGGCCAGAAGTTGCCGCAGTAGGTAAAACCGAAGGACAACTAAAAGAAGAAGGACGCGCCGTGAAAATCGGTAAATTCCCATTCAAAGCTCTTGGACGTGCCCGTGCGAGTATGGACACGCAGGGTATGGTGAAAATTATCGCTGACAAAGAAACGGACGAAGTTTTGGGTGTACACATGGTAGGACCGCGTACCGCAGATATGATTGCAGAAGCTGTTGTGGCAATGGAATTTAAAGCGAGTGCAGAGGATATTGCACGCATGTCTCACGCGCACCCGACTTACACGGAGGCGACGAAAGAGGCGGCTTTGGCAGCTACGGCTGATAGAGCGATGCACATATAAGTTTGGTGGACAGTTGACTGTTGTCGGTTGACCCATACGGGCAAGCAGGTCGCGAGACTTGGACGGCAATCTTTTTCCATTTTGGAGAGAGATTGCCGTTTTTTTATCAAAGAATTTCGCAGAAATTCTTTGTCATTCTGACCGCAGGGAAGAATCTGGGTGAAAAGAGTTGTTACATCCATTCTTAGATTTACTCAGAATGACAAAAAAATCACGTTCTTCGTCAAATCGTGTGACAGGAAAAAAAGAAAAAGCTAAAATCAAATAATTACTTAGCTTTTTCTTTTTTTCATGTCACTTTCACACGATTTGACGGAGAACCCAAAATCATAAATTTTCTTTGATAAAAATGCCTTATTTCATCCCAAACCCACCAGTAAAATATTACTTTCCTAAAACATTTCTTGCACTTTTACATTTCCTTAATACGATAATTTTTCATAGTAGGAGTTACAGTTGAAGAGACGAACGCCTTCCAACTAACAACTTCCAACCACCAACTAACAAAAAAGTGCCAATAGTAAAAAGCAATTTCAAACCAAATAATTTCACCTTTCGCAGTGCGCAATGGAGTACCATTTACGCATCGCTACTGCGTCCGATACGTCGTCTCCGTTTTGAGCGCGAGCGCGTGGACACGCCCGATGGGGATTTTATGGATTTTGATTGGTCAAAGGTTGGGAGTAGGAAATTGGTCATTATTCTTTCTGGTTTGGAGGGGAAATCGAATAGTTTGTACGCGCGTGCGGCCATTCGACACTTTAATAAAAAAGGTTGGGATGCACTCGGTTTGAATTATCGAGGGTGTAGCGGTGAACCAAATCGCCTGTTGCGCGGCTATCACATGGGCGCAAGCGATGATGTGAAGTTTACAACTGAATATGCCATCGAGAAATATGGTTATGAAGAAATTGTATTGATTGGGTATAGTTTAGGAGGAAATTTAGCCTTAAAATATGCAGGGGAAGAAGGGGAGAAGCTGCCCAAACAAGTCAAATCCGTTGTGGCGTTTTCTGCACCATTGGATATTGAGAAAAGCGATGAGCGTTTAAATCGTTGGTACAATTGGCATTATCTAAAGTGGTTTATGTTTCCTTTGAATAGAAAAGCTAACAAGAAAAAGAAGCAATATCCTGAAGCTTTAAAGAATTATAAAGGTTTTTTTATGTCAGGAAACTTCACCTATTTTGATACCAATTTTACCGCGCCAGCGAATGGTTATGATACGGTGCAGGAATATTGGGAAGCAAGTAGCGCAAAGCCGCATTTGCATAATATTAAAATCCCTGCACTGCTGGTTTCCGCGACTGACGATACCTTTATTTCTGAAAATTGTTATCCAATTGCAGAAGCAAAAGCCAATCCTAATTTGTACTTAGAAATGCCTGAGAATGGTGGACATTGTGGTTTTATTCGTCGTTTTTATGAGCGCACTTGGTGGATGGAAGAACGGGCTTTTGAGTTTGTGCAAGAAACAAAAAATAAAGAGTCTAAAGATACCTCCTTAGACTCTTTATCGCATTCAATTTATTGATAGTCAGTTACTTATTTCGATAATATTACTTTTTCTACTATCTTATTTCTTGTTTCTAAATCTGTGATTTCTAAAAAGTAAACCGCTGCAGGATAAGCGGATAAGTTAATCGCAGATAAGTTTTCTCCTGTCAGCAAAGCCTTCCCTGTCAAATCTAATAACTCCACTTGATACGCAATATTTGAAGACATTTCTACAATAACAAAATCTTTTACTGGATTTGGGAAGATATTCACACGCGCCCCTCCGAGAATCTGTACCGAACTTGTCAAATCATTTCCATCACAATCTTCGTCAATGCCGTTATTGACAATTTCCTCAGCACCTGGATAGACCGTCGCATCATGGTCATCACAATCTGTAAAAATATCAGTACCGTCTTCATCCGCATCGAAAGAATGTAGCATCGTATTTTGCGTGGTGTTCGTCACGATTGGTGGATTGAAATCAAAATAAATGCTCGCAGTATTTGTGATTTCTGTCCAGTCTAAAATGTCCTCAGATGCTTTAATGCTATACATTACGAAACCTTGACTTTCTTCTAAATTAGAAGTGCTATCAGGTAAATTTATGTTGATGAAATTAAAACTAAGATACTGTTCCTCAGCTAATTCTGTACTCAAAACAGCGTCATGACTACTGGCGATAACTCGAAAAGATGCAGGATTTAGATTGCTGTCTAATGTATCTCTGATGACGACGTCGTAAGCTTCTGCATTTCCTGTATTTTGGAAGCGAATAGTGTAAGTTAATGGTTCACCTATTAAAGCATAATTGAATGGATATACTGGATTAACTAATTTATCATTAGGATCATAGGAGCATTCTACTATGTCGCTGTATTCGAAAGTATTTGAGGTGTAATTATCGTTTCCGTCTGAGTAAGTTAGGTAAGTGGCGAAAGAAAGCGTATTTCCTAAAGGAAAATCTGAAGGTCCTGGGATGCCTAAGTTGATTTGCTTATGAATGGTGTGACTTGGTGCGAATTCGTTGAAGTGCCAGCCGTAGAGATTGGGTGCTATTATAGTGTCTGGGATGTCGATGTAGTCAATGTATTCGATGTTGGGGTCTTTTTCGAACCAAAGTGTGCCGTTTAGGAATGTTGTACCTGTATTTTCTGCGTATGCGTTGAAAGTTAGTATATTATTACAGCGTAAATTACCTGTTATCATACTTGAATTAGCATCAGAAAATATGGATATAGGTTTAATCCCAAATAAAATGGTGTCTTGCGGGTTATTTGCGGATAGGTTTATCGTGTAAGAATTTTCCGTTGTAAGTTCCCAATTTGGGGTATTTGTTGAATTATACATAGCGGTATAATCGCCAAACTCTTTATAAATAACGCCTCCACTTTCCAAGTTACCATAGCTGATAATATTTTCTGGATTGATTATAACACTCGCATTTGAATAAAAATGCTCTCCGTCTTCTAAACTGCCGTTTTCGTTTAAATCGTAAAATATAGGGTGAGATATTTTACCTATAGATTCGCAGTTAAGAGCTATTTGCTCTATACTATTACAACCTTCCTCATTATTTAAAATGAAGGTAGCACCACCATTTTCGATGTGATTACAAAAACCAGAAATCGAACAATAGGTCAGTAATTCGTTATTTGTTATACGCAATTCATCGCCAATACTAATCAAATTATTTGTTTCAGAAATGGATGTTAATTTGTCATTTCCTCCAATTCTAAACTCACCCAAAACACTTGTTAAATTATCTAATCCTTCAATAATTTCTAAGTTCGAATTTGAAGAGATTTCTAAATTAACAGAAGAAGGATTTGTAATATTACCAATAGTAGTTAAACTGTTGAGTCCCGAAGTGCTAATCAGATTATCGTTTGAATTAATCGTTAAATTGCCTACAAAAACCAAATTATTTAGACCGTCAAGATTAGTTAAAGCATCCTGATTTGCAAGGATAAAAGAATTATTAACACCAGTGATATTGTTTAAGCCCGAAAGACTAATCAGATTAGAGTTGCCGAGCATTTCTATAGTAGAAACTACTCCTGACACACTGCTCAATGCAGAAATATCTGTGAGGTCATCATTATAATTAATCACAAGAGGAAAACCAGAGTTTGCCGCATTTTCTAAGCCCGATAAACTAGTTAATTGACTACTTTCTATTTCTATCTTACCATTGATTGCCGTGACATTACTTAAATCGGAAAGACTCGTAATATCGTTAGATATAATAACTAGTCTTCCATTAATCAAAGTTAGGTTATTTAGACCTAAAGGACTTGTCAGATCTTCATTTTCGACTAACGAAAGCCCTCCGTCAATCAAGCTCAAATTACTGAGAGCAGCTATAGAGGTCAAATTGTTGTTAAAAATAAGACCCAAACCTCCAACTGATGTTAAGTTATTCAGACCTGACAAATTAGCTAATTCGCTATTGTAGGTAATATTCAGAGGACCATTAATGACCGTTACATTCTGAAAAGCTGAAAGATTGATAATTGGGTCATCTCCACCATTTTCTTCATCAATTAAAACACTCCCTTCTATCTCTGTACAATCAGGATAATCAACCAAAAAAGCATCAATATCAGTCTGACTTTCAAAAATCAAATCGCCCGTCGGACAATCTTGCCCATTTACAATATTACCAATAAATAAAAAACAAAAAAGGAGTATGAGTCTAAGGTTCATAATTAGAAATTTTAGCTTAGGTATGGGAATATTGTTCAAATATACTAAAATTCTACCTCGTCACTACCACTTTCTTCATTATTCTATTTTTCGTATCTAAGTCCGTAATCTGTAGTAAATATATTGCAGCAGGGTAGGTGGATAGGTTTATTTTAGATAAGTTATCCCCTGTCAGTATTGTTTTTCCTGTCAAATCTAATAAGTCTATTTGATAAGAGAGATTTGAAGATATTTCTATGTTGATGAAGTTTTTTGTTGGATTTGGGTAGATGTTTATGCTTGTTCCTTCGAGTATTTGAATGGAATTGGTATTGTCCTCGACACAGAGAATTTCTACTTCTTCTATACTGTTACAACCTGATGCGTTTCCTCCAATTGTTGTAGGTTTTTCATTTTCGATATGGTTACAAATACCTATAGCAGAACAAAAAATTAGAATTGGATTGTTAGTTATGTATAGTTCATTCCCAATTGAAATTAGATTATTTAGCCCCGAGAGATTAGCCAAATTATCATTGTTTTCTATTCTAAAATCATCTCCGATGCTAACAAGATTATTTAGTGCTGAAATATCAGTTAAATTATCATTAAATCTTAACCAAAAAAAATCTCCAATAGAATTTAGATTATTTAATCCTGAGAGATTAGATAGTTCCTTATTGCCATCCAATATAAATTTTTCTCCAATAGTAGTCAAGTTACTTAGACTTGAAATATTGGTTAAATTGTCATTATAATCTAGGCGAAAGCCACCTTCAATAGAAGTTAAATTATCTAAGCCTGAAAGACTGATTAGGTTATTATTAAATCCGATAGATAAACCACCTCCGAGCTCGTTTGCCCCAATAGTTGTTAAGTTGCTTAAAGCTAATAAGTCAGCCAAATTATCATTTTCCATTATGGAAAGAGTTGTCCCAATATTCGTTAAGTTATCTAATCCCGTAAGAGTAGTCAAATTGCTATTATTGCTTATAGATAGACCCTCTCCGATAGTGATTAAGTTATTCAAAGCAGACAGGTCAGTCAAGCTGGCATTACCGCTTATGCTTAAACGCCCTCCAATCGTAGTTAAGTTATTCAGCCCGGAGAGATTAGTTAAATTATCATTATTGAGTATATATAAATAAGTTCCAACAGAATTAAAGTTCTCGAATCCAGATAGATTAATCAAGTTATTATTACCCTGTATTCTTATGTTAGTACCAATAGAAGTTAAGTTATCAATCCCCGTGAGATTGATTAAATTGTCATTATAAAGTATAGTTAAAGAAGCCTCAACAGAAGTTAAGTTGCCTAATCCCGAAAGATTAGTCAAATTGTCATTATATGTTATGCGTAAATCACCACCAATAGTGGACAAATTATTTAATCCTGAAAGGGTAGTCAGACTTGGATTATTATCTATTGTCAAAGAAATTCCAATATTAGTTAAGTTGGAGAGTTGAGAAACACTCGTCAAGTTATCATTATCTCTTATACCCATATACCATTCCACAAAAGTTAGATTATCGAGTCCTGAAAGATTTGTCAAATTATCATTGTTGCTTATGCTTAAGTTATAGTTTATAGAAGTTATATTATTCAGCCCTTGTAAGCTTGTCAAATTACTATTGTCGCTAATTGTAAGACCATGACTAATAGTATCCAGCGCACTTAAATCTGAAATGTTGGTCAAACTCGCGTTGTCTTCTATATTCAAAGAACTACCAATAGAAACCAAATTTCCTAAGCCCGAAAGATCAGTCAAATTTTCGTTATGTTCTATCGTCAGAGAACCACCGATAGTTGTCAGATTACCTAAATCTGAAATATTAGTTAAACTAGGATTAAGACTTATGTATAGACTTCCTCCGATAGTAGTGATGTTTTGTAGACCAGAAAGGTTAGAAAGGTTTGTAGGAACTTGAGTATCAATCTCCGGAGCCCATGGAAAAAATGCAATTGTGACACCGCCTGATATTTCTGTACAATTAGGATAAGAAAGTAGGAAATTATCCATTTGAGCTTGACTCTGGATAGTAATCCCACCAGGCGGACAATCCTGCCCAAAAACAAAATTTGCAAAGAACAAAAAACAAAAAAGGAGTAAAAATCTAAAGTTCATGTCAGGAAGTTTTAGCGTGATTATAAGTAGTTAGCGTAAATATACTAAAAAACCACCTTCCAAAAACCAAAAAATCTCCTTATGTTTGTCACCCAAAAGAAATCCAAGCGTATCATTCTAAAAAAGCATGGCAGACAAACAAACAACATCGCCCGAAACAAAGCAAAAAATCAAGCAAAGTTCAAATGACCTATGGTCAAGCTTAAAGGAGTTTATCCACGATTGGCTCAATCTCAAAGATGACCTCGACCGCGAAGGCACAATCACCAACATCCAAAATAACCGAAGGATGCGGGGTGCGAATGCTTGGCTTTTGATGTGCTCGATCATGGTGGCTTCATTGGGTTTGAACCTCAATTCACCAGCCGTTATCATTGGAGCCATGCTTATCTCGCCTTTGATGTCGCCGATATTAGGGATTGGTTTGTCGATTGGGATAAATGACCGCGCGGGTTTGTGGATAGCGATGCAGCATTTTGGAATGTCTATTATTATTGCATTGATTACCAGTGTGTTGTATTTTTCTTTGACTCCGATTGATGAATTTACGAATGAAATAGCAGGGCGTACAGAACCAGGAATCTTAGATGTTTTGGTTGCCGTTTTTGGTGGTTTAGCAGGGATTATTTCGGGTAGTCGAATAGACAAATCGAATGCCATACCGGGTGTAGCTATCGCGACGGCTTTGATGCCGCCTTTGTGTGTGACAGGTTATGGTATCGCTCATGGAGATATGGAAATTACTTTCAATTCCTTCTATTTGTTTTTGATGAATTCGACCTTCATTGCTTTGACCACTTATCTCCTGGTAACCTTCATGAGATTTCCTAAAAAGAAATACGAAACTCAAAAAGAGCGCCTTTGGACACGTCGAATTGTTGGATTAGTCGCTCTTATCATGTTAGTACCCAGTATCTTTATTTTCTCAAAAGTATTGACAAGAACGCAAGAAGAGCAAAAAATTCAAACTTATTTAGATGAAAACTTTCCAGAAGATTTTCATGAACTGAAACGTGCCAAAGGGCAGGACTCTATCATGGTTAAAGTTTTCCTTTTTGAGGATATATCAGATGAAAAATTGGAGGAATATCATACTGAATTAGCGGCATTGAATTGTAAAGCAAAGTATTCAATTATCGATGCCCAAGAAAGTGGTATTTCAAAAGATGAATTGGATAAGACAACTAAGAGTTTGCAGGATGATTATCTACGAAGAATAGAGCAAGAGAAGAATGAATTGTCAAGCCAAAAAGACCGTGAAATAAAGCATTTACAATATCAACTGGATAGTTTAAAACAAGATACGGTCATCTTTAAATCTGCCAGACAAGAATTAAAAGCCTTATATCCGCTTTTAGAAGATATTCAATACGCACGTATGCAAAGTATTCAAAATGATACGAATAGTGTAATCATACCAACCTTTTTAGTGAGATGGAGTAAGAAAAAGTCGCGCAGTACGCGACTGAGAGATGAAAAGAGAATGACTCAATTTTTACTATTGAGAGAGGAATTGGATACTTTACAGATTATACAATTTTAAACCATAAAAAAATCCCGAACCTTCATTGAAAGTTCGGGATTTTTTAATTCATGCCAGTCAACTATTTAACTGTTAACTGACCTCTAAGTCTAGGCTAAAGGAGCTTCTTTTTTCATGACTGCACCGATAATCAAACCAGTGATACCACCCATGATAGCACCTCCAAAAATAGCACTTCCAATCTGAATTAGTGGAGATTTAGTCATATCTACCATGCTCATTGCATTGTCGATGGCTTCTTCATCCATACCCATTTCTTCATATTGTTCTCTGATTACTTCCATTGCTCTTTCCATTGCATCTGGATCAATGAAATTTAAGTAGATATAGTTGAAAATTGCCCCAAGAATTGCCATAATCATAGCAATGACTAAGCAAACTAGAAAAGCACGTCCAAAGGAAATATATCCTCCTAATTCATTATCACGGTGGTGACGAACACCCATTACTTGTGCGATAACATAAACAGCTATACCGATTAAGCCTACCAGCATAGCCATTCCCATATTCGTGCCGTCTGCCCAGCCCAATAGTTGAGAAACCAAGTTGACGACGATAGAAATGGCAGAACCAATTAAACCGTAACGAACAGCGGTTTGCATAAAAGAAACATCACTTTGGTCTGTAGGCCTTAAAGGATTGTCGATTGTATCCATAATTGTTTTGTTTTGATGAAAAATAGGTTTTGAATGAGATTTTAGAGGCTGGACTTTAGATTTTAGAAGTCTAAAACCTAGTATCTTTTGTCTAAAGTCTTATTTTTAATACAGCCTAAATATAGTCCGAAATCTTTATTTGAGCAGTTTTTTTCGATAAAAAATACATTCTTAACGCTCAAATGCTTTCAAATCAGGTTGTACGAAAGTATTTCGCGCTTCATCAGACATCATCAATTCTTTTGAATAATATTCATTCCAAAGATTAACGCCCGTCAAATTATCATCAAAAATAATCCCATCTAATGCTTCTTGTGTCCACTCAATTCGACCATTTTCATCGCCCCGAAAATGACCAATCGCCCAAGTCCAAAATCGGGTCATCGTCTCGTGATAACCTTTGTTATTGCGGCATTGATTGTAATGTTTGATGTGAGATTTAATCTCTTGGTAAGCATTTTTACCATGCTTGGCGTGCATATATAGACCGACGACGAGATGCATGCCGTGGTCCCACTCTGAGGCAGGTAAGGTACAATCGCAGAACATTTCAATGGCTTCTTCTGCGGTTTCGAGTGGATAGAAAGCTTCTGACATGAAAAGAGTTGTAAAGTTGTAATGTTTTATAGTCGTAAAGTTACATCGAACTCTAAAACTATACAACTCTCCAACTTTACAACTCTAATCTTTTACTCTACTTCATAAACTAACTCCGAGCGCAAGCAAAATGCTCCAACGCCACCGTCTATATTGGTGTAAAGTGAAACAGGTTCAGCGAATGGATTATTCTGTGCGCGTTCATTATCTAACAAAGACTTTGAGTAGTTAAAATAGTCTTTGCTAACCGAGCGCCAGTAAATAGTATAAACTGGTGGGTCAACTTCTCCACCTTCAAATTCTGAATACTCATAAAACTCCGCAGAAAGTGTAAAAGTCTGACCGTCAAAGTTTTTATCACTTATTAGCATAGCGACATCATTAAAACCTTCCGTTACATTTGGGTCTGGTGGACCGTCTGAACCTAGGTAGATTTCTTGAGTAATTTTAATTAAGGAATCTGGAATAATCATTCCCGAAGAGTCTCTTGCAGGTATCCAATACTTTTGAGAAGCTGCCACCTCATAATAGTTTTCCTCATCAGCAGGGTCATCAAAAACTAATCTAAACTCTCCACTTCCGCCTTCAAATATTTCATTGCTTTCTAATTGTCTATATTCTACATTCGTCAAAGGAACCGCGTTTGGCATCACTTGAGTAGCCGTTGCTGTACCATAGTCAGGGTGACTTACCTCTAATTTATAGGTTTTACCCTCTCCTCCAAATGCTTCTGATAATGTTGGACTGATATAGCCGGCATCAAATTCCGTATTCTCTTCCTCAAAATCATAGAGAAGATTCCCGTCTTCAAATAGCTTCACCGTCGCACCGCTTAGATTATCACGACTATCGGTCGGGCGTTCTTCAAATAAACCGTAAGTACGAGTGATTTTAAATTTGAGAGAGTCGCTATCTGTCGAATTGATGAAAGCACTTACTGCCATGACAGGTGTATGTTCTGGTGTAGGCAATTCTAAGGTTGTATCAAAAAACTTCTCACCACAACTAGCAAAAATGCAAATGGCTGATAATGAGTATATTATATTTTTTATTAATTGCATGATTGTGTTTTTAATAATTGAAAAAAATCTCCTCTAATTCTATCCTCTCCCTAAAATTCA
>CAZQTE010000082.1:0-16572 GCA_964595615.1 uncultured Saprospiraceae bacterium | reverse complement strand
GCGACTAAAAGAGAAATAATCACCGCAACGAGTAGAATGATGGGAAAAGCATAAATATTCTCGGATAAAGGCATAGGCACATTCATACCATAGAAACTCGCAACAAGAGTCGGCACCATCAGGATAATCGTAATCATCGTCAAACGCTGAATGACAATATTCAGATTATTGGAAATGATAGAAGAGTAGGAGTCCATCGTCCCGTTGAGGATTTCGGTGTAGACTTTTGACATGTCAGATGCCTGTGAGTTATCGATGATAATGTCTTCGAAAAAGTCGATGAGTTCCTCGTCGCCATTGATGCGGAGGAAGTCAGTGCGTTTCATTTTTAGTTTTAGTAACTCATTGGCACTTAGAGAGTTAACGAAGTAGACCAAAGCTTTTTCGATACTTAAGAGGGACTTTAATTCGCTACTGCGGCTACTATCGTAGAGTTCGCGTTCTATTAGATTACGCTTTGTGTTGAGCTGTTTTAGGCAGGTTAGAAAGCGTAAAACGGTTTGCTCAAAGAGTTGCAGTACGAAGAGTTTTCTTTCGTGAGGATTGAAATTTTTGACCTTTCCTTCTAAAAATCTTTGTAAGATTGGATTCTCGAAAGAGGTAATAGTGATAATGTGGTTTTCGGTTAAAATGATACCAATAGGTACAGTGATGAAAACCGCATTTGTGTCCGCAGAGAAGTTATCATTTTGCAATGGCGTATTGATGACGATGAGGCGTACATCTTCTTCACGCTCATAACGAGAACGTTCATCAATATCCAAAGGATCCGTAAAAAAGTCAAGAGGAACGTCAAGCTGCTGGGCAGTTTCTTCGAGTTCTGATTGACTAAATGGTGGGAAAATGTTAATCCAGCAACCTTCCTGAGGCTCGGACAACTCGGTCAATTTCCCTTCTGATTTTGCGTAGTAGCTAATCATAATTGGTCATTTTCGATTGCTGAAATGAATTTTTTGTATTGAAGTCAATTAGAAAATTAGGGATTAGTATCCCATATTTTTTTGTCTCGCAAACATACACCGATTATTCCGCATGGCAAGGTATATTTAGATTAAAAGACAAAAAAATAGACCACTTTCGTACAAAAGCAGTCTATTCGTTGGAGGGTATATTTTTGAAAAGTATCGTTCTTTGACAAATCCCGTGACAGGAAAAAAATAAAGAGCTACAATCAAGTATTTACGTAGGTTTTTATTTTTTTTATGTCACATGCCACGGGATTTGTCAAAGAACCAAAAGTATAATATCTACTCTTCTTTTCTTCGACCAATTTTCAGGTCTCTTTTTTTTCCTAGTAATTGTGTGAAACTCCGGTGCATAGCTAACATCGTTTCATATTCTGAACGCCACTCTGCATTTATTTCTAGCATTTTTTTCACGTCCCGTTCTTCTTGCTCGGTGCATTCACCGTCAATCAATTTCCATAGCAACATTTCTTTTTCTACGGTCATGAATACTTTAAATTGATTGTTTTTAGTTTTTGTTGAAATCCCATTCTTTATTGAATGTAGCCAAGAAAATACTTTTTTCTTTTGGGGAGGCGCTTGATTTAATAAAATATCTGTCATTGTGTAATGTTGAGCTTGTGAGAGTTGTTGAAAAGTAGGCATATAGTCGTGTTGCTCATTATTTCTACTCTTATAAAGTATTTTGAGGGTACTTTGTTCATATAATTAGAGATAAATTTAAAAATAGCTTCTAAATTGTTACTGAGATGACGAGATATATTGACAAATGTTACAGGTCTAAGGGGCGTTTAAGAAACAAAATAACATGAACCGTTATAGCGACTCTTTTTTCCTCTAAAAATGATTACTTAAATGAAAAGCTTGTAGAAGACTTTACAAATTGTCCTAAGTAAAAGTAATTCAATAACTTGAGCCATTATGCTTGTTTCCCGATAGGAATGCGGGACAGGCTTTTTTCCTTCTAAAAAACATCCCGACCTATCGGCACGGGACAGGCTAAAAAAGTAGTTCCGTAGCCCTGCTATGCAACGATTTTTTGAATTTCCTAGAAGAAAAAATTACTACGCATTATGGCTCAATTTATTAAATCACTTTTACTAAAAGAAAAATCCCAAACCTTCATATAGAAAGTTCGGGATTTTACATGATTTAAACTGAGTTTGTTTAACGCTTCAAGGTCACATCGCCAGTAAAAATCTCTGTTCTTCCGTCCACCATTTTTACTTTGACAACGTAAGCAAAGACTCCTGGATTCATTTCTTGATTACGATATTTTCCATCCCAGCCAAATGTTGGATCATTAGCAGGAATACCAAAGAATTCATGAACCGTTTCTCCCCAACGATTGAATACTTGAAATGAAACAACTTCTTCTACATTATTTTCATCTGCAAAAACATAGAATATCTCATTGTAAGTATCATTATTTGGAGAGAAGGCAGTAGGAATAAAGACGTTTGATTGACGATTAACGATAATCAATGTAGAGGCTGTTGCTGTACATCCTAATGAGTCTTTTAGTAGGATTGTGTAACGAGCTGACTCTGTTGGTGTTGCTAGTGGTGTCAAACAATCAACACAACTTAAACTATCTTCTGGCGTCCAGAGAATGCTAGATAAAATGTCCTCATCTTTATTGATTTGAGGATTGAATTGATAAGATTCTCCTAATTTCAATTCTACCAAGTCTTCCATCACAACATTTAATTCTTCACTAGCACCAATCGTAAATTGCTGAGCGTATTCACAACCGTTAAGGTCTTGAACGATAACATCATAACTACCTGAAGCTAATTGTGTGAATGCTGTATTTTGAGTGAAAGTCTCGCCTCCGTCAATTGAGAATGTATAACCTGGTGTACCTCCAACAACATCTGAAACTACAACACTACCAAAACCACTGATACAATCTGCATCAGTAGCTTCTGTAGTCAAAGCAGTTGGTTGTTCGCTTTCTACGTCTGTGTCATCACTGTTAGCACATTCGTTTTCTAGATTAGTTACTGTTAATGTATAAAGACCACCAGTAGTTACCTCAATATTTTGACCTGTGAATGTTTCACCTGTTTCATTTGTCCAGATGTAACTTGCATTGCTCGCATCAGAGGTACCTGATAGGGTAGTAGTACCTGTTTCACAATTGATTAGATAACCACTACCTGCACTAACTGTAGGTAAGTCTAAGTCCTCAAATACTCCTACTGTTGCAGTACCTTCACAACCTGTTTCGTTGTGAGTTGCTGTTACTGTGTAGGTTCCTGCTGATGTTACTGTTGGATTCGCAGAGTCTGGATTTTGAATATCAACTCCTCCTGTCCACATGAAATTAGCTCCATTTGTAGAACTAGCAGAAAGAGTGACTTCGTTATCTGTACATGTGATATCATCAGCTTCACCTACTGTAATTGTTGGTTCTTCTGTATTTTCAGAAACAGTTACCTGTTGTGTATCTGCACAATCATTTGTTGAATTACTGACTGTTAATTCAAAAACACCAGGACCATCAATTGTTGGATTTAGACTTGTATTACCACCTGTAATTGTTCCCGTTCCACTAATGACTGTCCATAGATAACTAATGTCATCACCTACTGCAGACCCTGTACCGTTCAATTCAGTTTCAGTAGTGATACAATTTAATACCTCCGCCTCTGCAATTTGTATCTCAGGGAAATCTGCATTTTGAGCTACATTAGTTGTTTGATTATCAGAACATCCGTTTGCATTATTCATAACGACGAGGATGTAATCACCAGCTTCATCAGTCGTTATGTTCAATTCTGTTCCTACAAGTTCACCTGTTGCCACATTTGTCCAAGTGTAAGAAAAATCATCACCTACAGAAGACCCTGTACCATTTAATGGTGCATTTGTTTCTTGACAAGTTATGTCATCATTTGACATTGCCACTACTGTTGGAACTTCTGTATCTTCTATTACTGTAACCATTTGAGAAGCAGAACATCCATTGTCAGTATTAGTGATTGTTAATGTGTATTGACCTTCTGTTGTAACTGTTGGATTTTCTGTTCCGTTAGGAATAGTTTGTCCAGCGTCATTTGTCCATACTAAATCAAATTCTGCTTCATTATCTGAACCAGTGGTATTTAAAGTCGCGTCACCAAAGTTACAATCGATTACATTGCTTACAGATAAGGCAACCGCTGGTTCTTCAGTATCTTCTTCAATCGTAATGCTGTAAAGTGCATCACAATTGTTGTCGTTATTGATAACAGAAAGCTCGTAAGTACCCGCAGCATCTACAGCTGGAGTTAAAGTAGTTTCACCACTTTCAAAGTTACCTATGCCATTTACAATAGTCCAAGTGTAATCGAAATTGGCGCCTACATTCGAAATTGTAGCAGTTAGACCAATGATATCATCCAAACAAGTAATATCACCTTCTGAAAGTACCTCTAATACTGGAGCATTATCATCTTCTGTGATAATAACTTGATCTGTTGCTGTACAACCATTCTCGTTATTTGTCACTAAAAGATTGTATGTACCTGCCGTCATAATTGACGGATTGATTAAGTTTTCTTGACCAACAGGAACTGAACCTCCTGCTTCTGCTGACCATAAGTAGGTCACATCACCTGTACTACTACCCATTCCACTTAATGATAGACTTTCGTCGCCACAGTTAAATTGGTCGTCCATACCTGCCACAGCCGTTGGTTCAGCAAAATCTTCAGTAATGATAACCTCTGCGGTTTGTTCACAGCCATTACTTTCATCAGTTACTAGGACAATATAAGTACCAGCCGCTGAGATTGTTGGATTTAGCATATCTGCATTTGCATCAATTACACCTCCATTTATGGCTGACCATGAATAAGTTAAAGTGCCTATACCTGAAGAAGCACCAGCGTTTAATTCTAAAGTTTCGTTATTACAATTTACAACATCAGTAAGACCTGCATCAGCTGTAGGTAATTCGCGGTCGTCATCGACATCTATTGTCGCAGTCGTTGTACAACCATTTGCATTATCTGTAACAGTTAAAGTAAAAGTACCACCTTCGTTTACCGTTGGTACATTAGTGTCTGCACCGTCTACTATTCCTGTTCCTGTCCATGCATAACTAATATCAGTACTGGTACCAGTAGCAGTTGATGTGATAATTTGAGTTAAATCAACACAATCAATAGCATTGGGTTCTTCAATGTTTACTTCTGGTTCAACAATACTAGAAGTGATAACAACAGAGTCTAATGAACTACAGCTGTTAAGGTCACTTGTTACTGTTAAATAGTAAGTTCCCGCTGTTGTAATGACTGGATTTATTATAGTTTCTTGTCCTGCTGGAACAATACCACCATTTTGTGCTGACCATAAATAGCTAACATCTGTGGTGCTACTAGCTGTTCCGTCAAGCATGAGACTTTCATCGATACAGTTAATCTCCGCTGTTAATCCTGCCTCTGCCGTAGGTACGGTTACATCGCCAGTGATGATAACTTCTGCTGTCTCCTGACAACCATTACTCTCATCTGTCACGATTACAGTATAAGTACCAGCTGCTGAAATAGTTGGATTTACAATATCAGTATCGGTATCAATTACACCGCCATTACTAGCTGTCCATTCATAAGTTAAAGTTCCAATACCTGTTGATGCTCCAGCACTTAATTCTAATGTGTTATTCTCACAATCTAAAGCTGCTGGCATGCCAGCATTAGCAATTGGGTCTGCACTAATATCATCAACTACAATCGTAGCTGTAGAGGCACATCCACTATCATTGTCCGTGACAGTAAGTGTAAATGTTCCACTTTCATCAACTGTTGGTGAACTTGTATCTGCACCTTCTATAATCCCTGTACCTGTCCAGACATAAGTAATATTTGGACCTGCATCTGTTACTGTAGCAGTGATTTCTTGTGTTAGGTCAATACAATCAATAGCGTCTGGTTGCTCGATATCAATATTAGGTAAAACATCATTTGAGCTAACTACTACAGAGTCCATTGCAACACAACCATTTGCTGTATTCGTAACGGTTAAGTAGTAAGTACCTACGGCACTAATACCAGGTGTAATTGTATCTGTAGTTGTTGTAAATGCAGAATTATCATTTGCTGACCAAGTATAAACAATATCTCCACTTTGTGAAGATGCAGAACCGTCCAATTCTATTTCACTCGTAACACAATCTAACATATCGGGAGATGTCGCAACTGCCATTGGAACTAAAGTATCTAATTCAATTGTAACAGAATTAGATATATCACAACCATTATTAGAATTAGCAACAGTTAAAGTGTATGTACCTGGAGTTGTTAGATTATTAAGAGAAAAAGAATTTTCTCCCTCTAAAATGTCTCCGTCTAAATCCCACTCATAAGTAAAACCTGTACCTACAGAAGAACCCGCTCCAGTGATATTTGCACTGATGTTGTTACAATTAATATCATTATCATAACTGACTACAGCTACGGGTGTTTCGGGGTCTCCCGTTACAGTTACATTAGTTGCTGCGGAGCATCCTGTGCTCGCATCAGTTACTACTAACTCATATACACCTGGTGCATCTACGGTTGGTTCATTTGTTGTCTCATTTGTGATACTGCCACCTCCAGATATGATTGTCCAGGCATAACTGATGTCATCACCAGAAGAAGAGCCACTTGTCGTAAGAGTAACCGTTGGTTCATCACAATCTATTTGATCAGGATCATCTACGATAGCGTCAGGAGGAGTAGTATTTTCAGTAACAGTAATAGGCATTTGTGTTTCACAACCTGTTGCTGGATTTGAAACAGTTAAAAGGAAAGTACCTTCACCGTCAACTGTTGGAGTTAATGATGTTGGGTCACTAATAGAACCAGAGCCACTTGTTGTAATCCATTCAACTTCTAATCCATTTCCACTATCAGAAGCCGAAGCATCGATGATAATGCTGTCCATTGCACAAGTAATGACATCTGGAGTAGCAATACTAACATTTGGTAATACTGAAACATCAGGAACTGTAACTGTTTCTGTAGAGGTACACCCTGTATTATCATTTGTAACTACTAAAACATAATCTCCTTCAGCATCAACATTTGGAGTAAGGGTGGTTGCTCCTAAAATATTTCCAGCACCTGTAGTCGTCCATAGATATGAAAAACCTCCAGCACTAGTGCCTGTTGCATCCAAATCTACATCATCTGTATTACAATCCAATTCAGGTGTTGCACCTAACATAATTGTAGGTTCTAAGGTATCTTCATCAACGTCTACTGTTGCAGTAGTTGGACATCCGTTATCTGTATCCGTAACTGTCAAGGTATAAGTTCCTATCATGTCAACGGTTGGAGTGTTTGTTGTTCCATTTGTAATTGTTGCACCACTAGGACCTGTCCATTCGTAAGTGATATTGTCTCCATTTGCTGAAGCTGTACCATTTAATTGCACGGTTTCATTATTACAATCTAAAGTTTGTAAAGAACCTGCATCTGCTGCTGGCCCTTGGTTATCTACTGTAACGGTAAGAGGTGCTTGCGCAAAGCAATTTCCAGCTGTATTTGTAACGGTTAAAGTATATGTTCCTTCTGTACTTACCGTGATTTCGTCTGCATCAGGACCAGTTTCGATAATATCACCATCTTGATTAACCCATTCATAAGTGATATTTGCCCCTGTAGTTGAACCTGTAGCTGATAAAGTTACTGTGGTGTCGTTACAGTCAATATTACCTGATTGAACAGCTGCTGCTGTTGGTACATCTGAACTTCCAGTTACTTCAATATTACTTAAAACTACATCACAACCATCAATATCTGAAATAGTCACAGAATAAGTTCCAGACGCCAAACCTGTTAAATCTTCTGTAGTTTCCGCATTACTCCATGCATAGGTTAATGTTCCATTTCCTCCTGCCGCATCAATATCTATAGACCCAATAGTCGGATTACTACAATCTACTCCTTGTGTACTAGCGACACTAGCTGTGATAGCAGGATTTTCGGTTAAGGTAAATGATTCAATAATCTCACAACCCCCAGAAGTTACGGTTACTTCATAGTCACCAGCGGGTAAACTTGCTTGGTCTTCTAATGTACTACCATTACTCCACATATAATCGACTGCACCAGCTGCATTTGTAACGGTTAGGTTAATTGAACCAGAGTTTGTTCCTGCACAGCTTGCATTTGTAAATTCCGTTGCTAACTCTGTACTTGAACCTGCTACGTCAACCATACCACTCGCATCTCCAAGACAACCATCAATAGTTACAAATTCTAATTCGTATGTTCCTGTTTCATTGATGTCGAGAGTATAAGGATTGTCTGTAATACCCTCAATGGCCTCTTGTACAACTCCGTCGATACTATATAGAATTTCAAAAGGGCCGTCTGAGCCTGAGAAGTTTACATTCAAAGATGCACTACCAGTATTGCCACATAATGAGGCACTTCCATCTAGCACTGCTTCTAAGTTAACAATTTCGACTAGTCCAGTTCCTACCCCTTGTGCGCCACACATATCTGTGACTGTAACGGTATAGTTTGTATTTTCTGTTGGAGTATCTGTTGTAATATTAACAGGAGAAGGTCCATTTCCCCAATCATAAAAATAAAGAGGTACACCACCAGAAGCATTAGCAGTAATAATTGCTGGTGCTCCTAGATTGGCACATAACTCTAGGTCAGGGACGTCGACACTAATATCTGGTAAATCAAATATATTTAGAGTAACTTCCGCACTGGTACAGGTACACGAACCAAATAAGAATAGTGTAACTGTTTCTGTTCCTTCCGCTATATTATCTGGAATAACTGTAATTGGAATTGTTAGCTCTGTCAAACCCGGAGGTATCATAATAGGACTTGGTGGTAGACCACTATAATCTACACCGTTTGTTGCTGTACCACTTAGTTCATATTCAACAATAACAGGAGTTAATAAATCTCCACTTTCACGTGTGAAAGTGAAGAATGCATTACCACACTGAGCAGATTCATATGCATCGTTACTACCTGTTAATGGAACAGCAGCAGAACCGATTGCTGCACCACCTGCATCAAAACTGTTTGCTTTTAAGAAAACGGCAGAGTCGAAAGCTGTGTCACCACCATCTGCAATGGCTAGCTTAATATGGTAAGTTTCACAAGGTATAACATTCGCTACTGCTGTGAAAACATCTGTGTAACCATCAAATCCAAATAAAGCTGTACCTGGACCACCACCTCCACAATCTGAGCCATTCGCATTGAAGAAACCAGCATTAGTAATAGGATTAACATTATTGATACTTACTGGTACACCTGCAGAAACTTCTGCAATATTAATAGTTCCTGCAATACCAGGACCACTTAAAAAGAAACCAAAAACATCATTGAAGGACGAATTATTTGGTGGTGCGAAATCACAATACTCTTCTGATGCGAATACATATTCAAAACTAACTTGGTCAACAGTAGGGACAAAGTCAAATTCTAAAATAGCAACATCATTCACGCTGGAAGTACTGATGCTTTCTAGTTCGGGGTCACCATTAGGACCTCCACTAGGAGTATTAGCAAAATTACTACTTGGACCAGCAGAGCCCGTGACATAACCAGAGGACAGCACTATCCCTTCATCAAAACCAAAAACAGGTAGAGCACCGCTAAATGTACCTATACTTAATGCACTACCACTTGTCGTTGCACTTGAAGTCTCAAAACAGTCACCTCCAATAAATACATCTTGGACTAACTGGTCGGCATCTAGATTTGGAACACCTAAGACACCCATCATTGATTTTTCAGTGGCATTTTCTTTTGTATCACAGGTATTACAATTGACGGATAGAACTGGAGGATACTGAGATTTACCAGATGTATAACTAGTACTTAAGCCTAGTGCTTGACAAGTATTTTGAGCAGTTATATTTATTGTTTTTTGAAATGTCTCATTAGATGAACTTGAAATGCCAGTAGAATTTCCTGTATCATTGAGATAAATCGTATATTCTTCTCCTTTTTTTAAACCACAAATCTGTAATCCAGTTTGTGAGCTAATAGGGGAGATGACTTCTCTTATTGAGTTATTACCGTTGAGGTCAATGTAAACTCCTTTAGAATTCTCTTGGGCGAAAATATTGCTTGAAAGTCCGAAAAACGCTAAAAATGAGAAAAGCGAAAGTAAATTTATTCTCATGTCAATTTTTGATGATGAAAGTTATTAAGTTTTGCAAATAAGAAAAACCTAATAACCCATAGTGAAAAGTATCTTTTGAAAAATCAGAACATAACAATGCCTTTTATGTATAATACATAGAAGTTTAGGCAGAGTCAATGTTACTGTGTCGGTGTAAATGTTTTTTTTCTAACAGTCAGGAATATAGAGGTTGGAGTGAAATTACTTGAATTTAAGTTTGGTAAATGCTTGGAGAGAGTTTTAAAATAAAATTTAGTTATCAAAACAAAGATAAAAGTATTTTGACCAATAATTAAAAATTATATCTCTAATGTCCTTTATGGGCAAATTAAACTTTGAACCTTTAATTTTTTAGAAAATTCGAAAAATTAAATATCCAATTTTCATTTTGTTAATGCTCTTGTTTTGTCTTTGATTTAATTTTTAATTTTGTTTTCCTCTTATGTGAAATAAAATTGTTTTGAAATTTACTTTTTTAATGAAAAGTAAATAGAACAATTTTAATTTAAGAAAAAAAGCTTTTTAGGATTTCTACCAAAATTCAAATGAAAAACAAAATTTAGTTAAAAAACTACCTTTTTAAAGGTAATTATTAAAACTTATCTCATCATTTTCGAAATTTAATTATATTTTTCTAATGATAAAAGCCCCTTAAACAAATTAACAAAGGTTTTTTGTGGAAATACTTGCATAATATTTTTTCGCATCGTACCTTGCGCGACTATTTGAAATTACCTATTTGAAAAAATAATCAAACTGACAAAAATGTCTGATAAATTAGATAAAATTGATTTGAAAATCTTGAAAATCCTTCAAGAAAATAGTAAAATCACAAATCTTGACCTTTCAAAAAGAATTGGTCTTTCTCCTGCTCCCACTTTGGAACGCGTAAAGAAATTAGAGAACAATAATGTAATCCAAAGCTACCACGCGGTAGTGGCACCTGGCTCTATTGGGCTAAATGTCAAAACCTTTGTTTTGGTGGATTTAGCTTGGCAAAAAGAAAACGCACTCAACCAATTTTTAGAAAAGATTAAGTCTATTCCAGAAATTACTGAATGTTACATCATCACTGGTGAAGCGGATTTCTTAATCAAAGTTGTTTGTAAAGACATCCCAACTTATGAGCAATTATTGTTTAAAACATTATCTCAGATTGAAGAAATCGAGCGTTTGAAAACACTCATGACTCTTTCTACAGTCAAAGACAGCAAAGTATTGCCTTTTGACTACGATAATGACCCGTCAGAAGCATAATTCGCTGCCTCACATAAAGTTTATATTTTATGTGAACCAGAAAAGCCGTTTTCGTTTGGTCGGAAACGGCTTTTTTGTTTTACTTATCTTAGTAGTAAGTCAAACCAATTACGATAAGTTGGCGCGGATAATTTCTCGCCTGTTGCTTTTTAAAAATTATTCCGTAGCTGGGCTATGCAAGAATTTTTAAAAAACAACAGACAAAAAATTCCCTCACGCGAACTTATCACAATTAGCTTGACTTACTACTTAGCATTATTGCGTAGACAGAGAAATTCATATTTCATATTTTTTATATTTAAAATTTTGGCAAAAAAATCAAAAAATAGCCTGCTTTGGCAAATATCAGGAGAAAACCTATCAGGTACATCTTACATCTTTGGCACAATGCACGTCAAAGACGAACGGGCTTTTTCTTTGATTGAACCTTTGAAAGATGTCATAGATACTTGTGAAGCATTCGCAACTGAGTTTAATCTCAAAGAAGCAGAGTCAGGAGTTGAACCTAATGCTATGGATTTGCCTGATAATCAAATACTTACCGATTTTATTTCGGAAAAGAAATATCAGAGAATGCGTAAAATCTTTATCAAATACTTTGAATTTGATATTGAAGTTTTGAAGTCTGCTATGCCTTTAATTATCTCAAATGCTCTTTCTGCACAGACATTAATGTCTGAACGGGAGGTTAATTTAGACCAATATTTATGGCAGTATGCGGAGAGTCAAGAGAAAATAACTCTGGGTATCGAGACTTTTGCGGAGCAATTACAGATTTTGCATGCTATTCCCTTAGATTACCAGTTTAAAGCCTTGTCCGATATTTCTAAAAACATTTCTAGTTTTAGTAAGCAGCATCAAAAAATGACTGCGCTTTATGCAAAGCAAGACATTCGTCAAATGTATCAGTCAACTAAGAAGAGTATCGGTGCTGCACGTAAGATTTTATTATACAATCGTAATGAAATAATGGCAGAGCGCATTGAACGTATGGCGCAAGAACAAACACTCTTTACGGCGGTTGGCGCAGCGCATTTAGCTGGAAAGAAAGGGGTTTTAAAGCTATTAAAGAATGCAGGTTTGTCTGTCAAACCTATAAAACTAAAGAACTAGAATTAGATGATTATTTTCCTACTTTTGTTAATGCTATTGTTTCCATGGCTTAGTTTAACTTTGGAAAAGACTGGGAAGTTGCCCGCATTTTTAAGTCCTGTAGTCTTGTGTTATGGTATCGGAATTTTATTCGCGAATATTGGAGTCTTACCCGAAAATTTTAATCTTGCTAATACTATCAGCGAAGTCAGTATCTTATTAGCTATTCCTTTTTTACTTTATGCTACAGATTTGGTCGGTTGGTTTCGCTTTGCAAAATCTACATTACTTTCTTTTGGACTAGTGATTTTTGCTGGTTTATTATCCTCTGCTATTCACGCTTATTTTTGGGGAAATGCAATAGAGAATAGTTCGCAAATATCTGGAATGCTAGTCGGTCTATATACAGGCGGAATTCCAAACATGAACGCCATTGGAAAAGCTCTTGAAGCTACTCCCGAAACTTTAATCTATCTCAATGCAGCAGACATTGTAACTGGTGGTATTTATCTGCTTTTCTTGACCTCATTTGCTCCATTCATCTACGGAAAATTTTTAAAGCAAAATAAAAGTCAAGAGTCTGATAATCAAGTATTTAATCTTGAAAAAGAAAAGGTGAAACTTCCCGTGCTTTTGCGAAGTTTAGCTTTGACTTTAACTATTGTTGCAGCGGCGGCAGGTTTGACTTTATTAATTACGGGAGAACTAAAATCTGTTAGCATTATCCTCTTACTTTTGACAACATTTAGCATTATCGCCTCACTTTTTCCCAAGGTAAGAGCATGGAAAGGGACATTTGAAATAGGGGAGTATTTTATTTTGATTTTCTGTGTGGCGATTGGTTTATCTGCTAATTTTTCAACTGTACCTGTGGAAGGTTTTACTTTAATTGCTTACACTGGTGCCATCTTATTGACGACTATTGTTCTGCATTTACTGTTTTGTAAAATATTTAGAATTGACCGTGATACAATGCTAATTACTTCAGTTGCTGCGCTTTATGGACCTCCTTTTGTCGGACAAATGGCTAGTGTAATCGGTAGTCGAAAATTACTTATTTCTGGAATGGCGACAGGATTGGTGGGCTATGCACTGGGGAATTATTTGGGAATTTTTACTGCTAGGATTTTGGAGGGGATATTTTGATTGGAGATTAAATTGTTATTAAAAACCCCTAACCCCCATTGGGGGGAACTTTTTTCAGGCACAATTTTAGATTTGTAAACCTTAATTTTTCTACATTATATAAAAAGGTAAAATTAACGTTTACAACACAAGAATTGTGAAAAATGAAAATTCCCCAAATGGGGGTAGGGGATAAAACGCACAAAAAAAAGCGTCAGATGTTTGAATCTGACGCTTTTTTTATAACTCACAACTCACAACTCACAACTCACAACTCACAACTCACAACCTCGCAACCCAAAATTCTAATCCTTAACCTCCACAGGAACTTCATTCAATGGTTCAGTCGGTGTCTTCTTAGATAAGATACGACGGTAACGCTGAGGATTAACGCGAATATCGCTGGTCATTAAAGTAATACTTTTCGACACTTGATTTAAATTTTCGTATAACTCTTTGTCATTCAATAACTTACCAAGACTACCGTCTTGCGAATTGGCTTTGTCCATTACAGAAGATAACTTAACGACAGCTTCATCCGCAGACTTCATTACCTTTTTCATTTCTTCCAAAGTAGAGTTTGCAATACCAACTGTTTTACCCATATCTGCTTTATTCAAGCTAGCAGTCATGGCATCTACATTCGCTAAGATACCAGTTATTTTTGCATTGTTGGCAGCTAAGTTAGAAGTCAAACTCTCGACACTGCGCAAAGTTTGTTCTAAACTTCCTGTTGAGTTTGCCATTAAGCGGTCTAAACGGGTAGTTGTTTTTTCTAAGTTATTTAATGTCGCTTGGAGAGAGGCGAAAGTCTTCCCGATTTCACTTGTAGAGTCAACATTTTCACTTAAAGAGTCCACCATGCTAGTTACGCCTTCCTTCATGACATCCACATAAGCTTTTGCATCAGAAGGGTCACCAATCAATGAACCAATCAAACCTTTAGATCGACCAATTAGGTAGTCTTCGCTTTGTGCACAATCTGCACCACTACAAACTGTATTGTAGTCCAGCAAGATTGCTTTTCCGCCCATCATTCCTGTTGAAACGATAATTGCTTTTGCATCCTTTGGGATATTTAAACTACCATCCACGTTCATCTCTACGATAATCTTAGAAGGGTCATCTGCTTTCATGTAAACGTCACGTACTTTTCCTATTTCCAAGCCATTTTTCAAAACTGGATTAGAAGGTAAAAGTTGGTCTACATCTGAGTACTCTGCATAAAAGAGATAGTCAGAGGAAAGAACATTCTGTCCTTTTAAGTATTTGAATCCTAAGATGAAAACTGCGAGTGCAACGGCTACAAGAATGCCTATTCTAGTTTCTCTTGACATTTATTATTGAGATTTTAGATACAAGATTTACAAATATTAAAAACATTTGAAATCTAATATCTCTTCTTTATTTTATACTTTGCAAGAACACATTAATTCTTTACAGGTTCATGTTTACTGCGCAAAGATAGTTTTTTAGCTGAAAAAAGGCGTTTTTTTCAAGGAAACTCCTAATTTTCACCTGATTCTAATTTTGCCTGCTTCAGCGAAATCTTTTCTCCGTTTTTATAGGCTACAACCCAAGCACCTTTAAAACCTTTCAGTCCTAATTCTCTCCTTGCAGCGTTTGCTTCGGCAAAACTATTAAAACCACGTGCTTGATATTTCAAAAGTCCACTCTCTGGCACAACTTCAATTAAGTAATCAGTAATATTGAGCCAACGCCCTTTAGAGGTATCTAAAGACGTCTCCGAGGCAGCTAGTTGTACGCGATATTGAATGGTAGAGGAAGCGCCTGGATTTACTGGTCTAGAGTAGGTTTGGCTCGTAATTTTTCCAGACTTTACTTTTTGATTAGTGGTGTTTGTCGAGTATGATTGTTGTTGTGCGAGGACAACGGCTTTCCCTGGAGTTTCAGGACTGATTGTTTTTGGAGCCGTATTTTGTCGTGGTTCTTGACGGCGATAAGGAGCACCTCCATTTCGCTTAGGTACGGTAGGAGCTCGGGCAGCCAATGGGGCAGTACTTTCTCCTTTTTCCATTACCATTCTATATTCTGAAAAAGCTTTAGCAATGACATTGGCCATACGATTTTGTCCTTGATTAGAACTTAAGAAAGCTTCGTCACTGCCATTAGTTAAATAACCTGTTTCTATTAAAACAGAAGGCATTGTCGTTTCACGTAAGACTAAAAAGCCGGCTTGTTTGACACCACGACTCCGCATTGGCGTGTTTTCTTTGACATTTCTTTCAACTTGACTCGCAAAAAGCAGACTTTGTTCTAAGTAAGCATTTTGATATAATGACATGGTGATATGACCTTCATTGCTATTGGGGTCAAAATTATAAGTCTGCGCATAATTCTCTTCAAAAAGAACGGAAGCATTCTCTCGTTTGGCAACATCTAGATTTTCTTTCATTTTATGCGTCCCCAATACATAAGTTTCCGAACCTCGCACATAATCTGCATCTCTAATAGAATTACAATGCACCGAAATAAATAAATCTGCCTGTATCTCATTTGCTATTGCGGCGCGACGATTAAGAGGTATGAAAACATCACGGTCACGCGTTAAAATAACCTGAATATCAGGATGTTGCGCTTCCATTGCTGCCTTCATCTTTTTTGCAATAGCTAGTGCAATATGCTTCTCTCTGCTTGATGCACCTGAACAACCTGCATCATGTCCGCCATGACCAGGGTCAATTACGACTTTTTTTATGCGATAATTCGGACTATATTTGCGCGCACTTTCAGAGGAAAGATTTTTAACAAAATTATTTGCCTCTGTTTCATTTGCTATTTGCACTTTAGATGTGGATAAATTGCAGGTCTGATAAAGACTTGTAATGTGATTGCAAGTCTCTTGATGCGTTTTATAAATGTTAAAGTGGCTATTGTGAAGCGGCAAAAAAGCGAAAAGTGCCGTTATTAATATCAGTTGTGTTTTCACCATAGTTTTATAGTGTTTTCTTTTTGTAGTAATATTTGAATGGGC
>CAZQTE010000081.1:0-16613 GCA_964595615.1 uncultured Saprospiraceae bacterium | reverse complement strand
TGTTTCACACCACAAAAATACGGGGAATTTTTTTGCCTTGTTTGTACAGCCTATACTAAGTGTATCCGAGTGTATCGCCGAGAAATAACCCAAAGCATCATCACTCCAAACGGAGTTCGGATTTCCTGGAGCAACAGAACCTCCTCCAAATCCCATACCACCACTAACAATATCACCGAGCGAATTGTAATAATCGTAAGACGTCTCGTCGAAATGTTGCAAAACCACTTCTACGGTATCCTGTATTTGAAAAAATTGCTGAAATAAAGAAAATCGAGCATTTGAGCCGTCATTAAAATCATCGTTCAGCACCTGCAAATCTTCCCCCGTGTTTTGTGGAACACCGTTGACAGAGTGGACAACGCGGTAATAATTTTTCACGCCTGGCGGGTCTTCATATCTAAAATAAACAAGATAGCCCTCATCGTTTGGTCCCATAGCTGCTCGAAATTCGGTATATAGCTCCGTCAGCTCTACCTTTTCAGGTAAAAAAGTATTGGCGGTGTAGATTTTGTCTTCAATTTGCACATCTAAGGTGTAAGTGCGCCCTGAAATTGCCGTTACCTCTGAGGTATAAATGCCGTTTTGCTGAAAAGGAATAAGGAGGACACTTCCAGTCTCATCTCTCAATGTAACAATAGCATTATCGACACTCTGCGGAGATTGGCTTTCGAAATAAGGCGCAGTTTGGGAAATAATAACCGAAAAAGACTGTGTGCCCTCACTAAGTTTTGCTTCTATAACAATTTGTTGTTCTGACTCATTGAGGGCAATGTCTATTACTTTTTCACAAGAGAAAAATAGTAAAATCATTGCGAGAGGGAGCAGTTTAATGTATTTCATTTTTATAGTTTTTAGCGTAGTAAGATTTGAGTCGGACTACGTATTTTGCAAATTTTGAAGGACAGATTTACGACAAATTACTTGTCGATAAATCTGTCTGAAATCAAATCTCATTTCTTTAATTTGAATTTTCATTTCGTCCGAGAACCTAAAATTTAAAATTCCAAGTTGCACTCGGTATCCATTTAAAAAGACTTAATTGTACCGCCTCCGTTACTGTTGGGTCTGCTTCGCTCGGCTGAAAACTAATCGAGTAAGCATTTTCTCTGCCGTAGGCGTTGTAAAGAGAGAAATTCCAACTGGATTCAAATTTTTCTGTCTTTTTCTTGTACCAAGTTAGACCCAAATCTAAACGGTGATAATCGGGCATTCGATAGCCGTTGCGCTCCGTATATACAGGGACGATTAAACCATCTACATTGTATCTTCCTGTCGGAAAAGTCACGGCATCTCCAGTGTTATACACAAAATTTCCAGTGAGGGTCACTTTATCCGTTAATTTGTAATTTAAGACTAAAGCAATATCGTGGATACGGTCTTGTCGAGCAGAGAATTTTTCGCCCTTATTAATTTCATCAAATTGGCGTAGAGTACGCGAGAGCGTGTAGCTTAACCAACCAGTCAGTCTGCCTTTATTTTTCTTTAAATAAAACTCTAATCCGTAAGCTTCACCGTAGCCATAAACTAAATCTGTTTCTACCTCTTCGCTGAAAAATATATTAGAACCCGTCCGATATTCTATGGCATTTTGCATATCCTTGTAGTAGGCTTCGACGCTTCCTTCAAACATATTGTCGGCAAAATTTCTAAAATAGCCTAAAGAAATTTGGTCAGCGATTTGAGGTTTTACGTTGTTGCTCGACATAATCCAGCGGTCTGTCGGAGTAGAGGACGTCGAAGAAGTGAGTAAGTGTAGGTATTGGTAATTACGATTGTAGCCCAATTTGAGCGAGCTTTTTTCGTTCAATAAATAGTTTGCAGACATCCGTGGTTCAAGACCGCCGTAGTACTGCATACTTTCTCCTTTTTCGTAATTGACGACTTCATTGATATTGCCTTCAGCATCCAAATCATAAGCATTTCCTGCGCCTGTTCGGTTAAAGAAGGAGTAGCGCAATCCATAATTAAGACTTAGTTTAGTCCCGATTTTTTGCTCATTTTGTAGATAAATCGCTCCTTCTGTTGCATAGCTTTCGGGGGCATTTTCGGAATTAATGCCCGTGTTTTCTCCTGCGTCTAAGTTGCCAGGTTCTATAGTGTGTTGGATGATGTTGACCCCAAATTTTAGTAGATTTTTGTCATTGGCAAAGTAGCTGAAGTCCTGTTTAAAATTCAAGTCATTGATGACTGATTGTAATCCAATTCTATTCTCATCTGCTCCAATTGTAAATTTGTAATCATAATCGCTGTAAATGAAAGTCGTATTGGAAAATAGTCTATCAGAGAAGAGATGGTTCCAACGTAGTGTACCCGTAGCATTTCCCCAATCCAAACCAAAATCATCCCTAAAGCCGAATTTATCCCGTCCGAAATATCCCGATAAATAAATGCGGTCTTTTTCGCCAATGCGGCAATTGGCTTTTACATTTAAGTCATAGAAAAACAGAGACGAGCCGCTTGTACTTTCGTCGTTTGATAGACCCAGGAATAAATCAGCATAAGTCCTTCTACCAGACACCATAAATGAGCCCTTATCTTTCACTATCGGTCCCTCGACGGTAAGGCGAGAAGCTATCAAGCCGATGCCGCCTGTCATATCATATCCTTTATTGTTGCCGTCTTTCATGCGCATATCGACCACCGATGAGGTACGCCCGCCGTACTCTGCGGACATTCCTCCTTTGTAAAGCGTTGCGCCCTTAATTGCATCCCCGTTAAACACTGAAAAGAAGCCCAACAGATGCGAAGGATTGTAAACGGGAGCTTCGTCTAAGAGGATTAAATTCTGGTCTAATCCACCGCCGCGCACGTAAAAACCTGCATTTCCTTCTCCTGCGGCTTTGATTCCTGGGGTCAATTGAATGACTTTCATAATGTCAGGCTCGCCTCCGAGTGCGGGTAATTCTCGCACATCTTTCATGTCAATCTTCGTGACGCTGCCCTCATTACGCGTAATATTTTTATTTTCTTTTTCTGCTGTCACGACAATTTCATCCAGCATCGCTGCGTCTTCTCTGAGTTCAATATTGATTTTAATATCTTCGCTCAGGGTGATTGTTTTGAGCACTGTTGCATATCCTAAATATTGAAAAGAGAGTCTGTGTTCTCCAGCAGGCAAAGCAATGGAATAAAAGCCATACGCATTTGTATTCGTCCCTGTATTTTTAAGATTGGTAACTGTGATGTCGGCAAATGCAATATCTTCTCCATTAGAGCCGTCACTAATTTGTCCACTAATATTGAATTTTTCGACTTGTCCAGATAAACTAAATGACAGATAAAGAAAAAATGCAAGAGGAATGAGATTTTTTGTTAACACCATTTTTGATTTTTGAATATTTCCCAGAGAGAAAGAGTATCTCTTTAGAAGTGTACTTTAATTTCTACACAAAAATGAGTTGAAAATTGATAAAAAGGTTAAGAAAAGAGCTGTGAGACGGGCAAAAGTGCCTTTAAGGTGGGCAGACTAAGCTGGCGAAGCGAGTATTATATTTTAGACAGGATTAACGGGATTACAGGATTTCTCCCCTGACTTGTACCTATTTTGACCTGTACCCATTCTGACTTGTACCTATTTTGACAATATCTTTTATAAGTCAGAATTGGAACAAGTCAAGATTGGAACAAGTCAAAATTGTAATCCTGTAATCTTGTTAATCCTGTCTAAAAAAAATCTCAGATACTAAAATTTAATGCGCCTCTAACCATTTGAGAAAATCACTGGCTTTTGCCTTGCTGACGAGTAGAGGAGTGGTGAAATTAAAAGAAGGTTTAATAACTAATTTACGCGCAAAATGCTGTGCAACGTAGTCAATAGCTTGGCGATTAATCACAAAAGAGCGGTTGACGCGATAAAAATTAAAACCCAAGATATTTTGCAATTTATCTAAGCTATAATTGACCGCAAAACGCTCATTACTAAAAGTATAAACATAGACAATACCATTACTCAGCTCTGCCAATCTAATTTTATTTTTCTCTAATGGAATGATTTTATCTCCGCGATATATCAAGATCGTACCCGCCGTTCCGTTTTTTTTGCTTTCGATAGCTTTAATGACTTCTTGAAAATCGGGCTGTTGTCTCGTCGGATTTTCTACGAGGGTTTTGTACTTATTTATCGCGGCATCTATATCAACTTGTTTGAAAGGTTTTAACAAATAATCAATGCCATATACCTGAAAAGCATTGAGCGCGTAGTGATTATAAGCGGTACAAAATATGATAGGAATGGTATTTTTTATCTCTCGAAATATTTCAAAACTCAAACCGTCACGCAGTTCAATATCACTAAAAAACAAATCGGGCAGTTCGTTTTTTTTCAGATATTTTAGTGCCTCTACAATGCTCTCTAATTTGGCAATAACCTTAATTTTCGGATTCGAGCGTTTGATTTTTTCTTCTAAAGCATTTGCAAGGAGAGGTTCGTCTTCGATAATGATAACATTCATGGTTTTGATATTTTTACAAACTGGAAGAGAGCTACTAACTTTTCAAAAGTTAGTAGCTCTACGCTCAATTAAATTCCTAAAACATATATTTTAACAGCAAAATGCGTCTCCGTTTCTTCAATAATTGGGAGTTTATCGGTAAAATGCGAATATCTTTCCTGCAGATTTTTGAGACCAATACCAGTAGTTTCGGGATTTTGATAGCGGGGCATTTTTTGATTAGAGACTTCTAAGTAGCCGTTATCGTTGTAGCGCAGGGATATTTTTAGTGGATTTTCTTTCGTAAAAGAGTTGTGCTTTACCGCATTTTCAGCTAAAATCTGTAGAGCAAAGACGGGCAAATTACCCTTATTCATTATCGTATCAGGAATGGAAATGTCAAGTGAAAGGGAGTCTGTAAAACGCGTTTTTTGCAAATTGATGTAGTTGCTCATAAACGATAAATCTACCGATAATGGTAAAATATCGCTTTCTGCTAAAGTCAGAGAATTGCGTAAAAAATAAGCCAATTCTTCATTGTACAGACTTGCTTTTTCATTATCTTTTTCGATTAAAATCTGTAAGGTACTCAGGGCGTTAAACAAAAAATGTGGGTGAATTCTTTGTTTAAGTTGTTCCTGCTTTATGAGGAGTTGTGAGATTTCGAGTTCTGCTTTTTGCAGCTTTAGTTCTGATTTATCTTCTTGCGTGACTATTAGGTTAATCAAAACTAAGATAAAAGTATTCACAGCAAAGATACCGATAAAAGGACTATAGTCAAGCCAGCCTAAATCTTCTGATTTACTGCTTTCTCCAATAATGAAACGGAGGGTAAGAACTAAATAAACTACTAAATAAGAAAGCGTATATTTTGTTGGTGTCTTGTATTTATTTGGTATAAAATGATACTCTTGCGAAAAGAAATTCTCTAAAATCAGATTCCAAATCCAAATCAAAAATATAATTAAAGAAATGGTCAGAACGGCGAGGACTACTCCCCTTACCGTAGGTTCAATGATTGTAGCTAAGCCCTGCGACTTTCCGATAAATGCTAAAGGAGCAACTCGGTAAATCCCGATTAGGAGAGAGCTAATTATGGCTGTTTTGAGTAATTTTTGTTTGTACTTGTTAAAGTTTTTCATGTTGAACTTAAGGTTTGAGAATTTTTTTCTTGCGCAATCTCAAGTAGTTATAATGCGTTTCTTTTTTTCCGAGAATACGAAACGAAATTCCCGCACCAAGTTTCAAATTACTCATGCTTTTCTTATTTGCGCTAAAAGAATTTGCATCAAAATCATAAGTGGCGTGTAAGTCATAAGCCCAGCGGTCGCTGTTCTTAAATTTTCCATGCACGCCCAAACTTATGGGAATACCGACCCGTCCGATAATTTCCCGACTGACCTGATTGCTGAATTCATCTCTGTTAATATTTCTGTCAAAGCCGTTACCACCCAGTCCTTCGCTCGTGTCGATGATGATGACGGTATCTATTTCGACCAATCCTCCTCCAAATACGCCATAAGAAAGACCTACCGCAGCATAAGGCTCAAATTTATGACCTCGGAGGACATATCTCCCCTGAAGTGCGAGATTTGCATATCCAAAACTCTCGATTGTTGTGTTGATGTTTATTTCCTGCTCGCCACCTCCTCCAGATATTATCTCTCCAATATTGATTTGGCTACGCACCTGACTTTTTATTTCGTCTTCTGCGTTTGGGGATTTCAGACCAAAAGAAAAAGAGCTTGTAAATTCAAAATTTTGCTTAATCCTTTTTCGACTCTCAAAGGTATAAATCATAAAGTCAGAGACTGATGAAAAAACACTATTCTTAAAAAAGGGATTGTTTCTGCTCGTGCGAAATTCTCGCATTTTAGTACCGTTTTTCGAGTATTTATGATATCGAGTGGCATCTTTTATCCTGTTAATATCGAGAGAAAAAAGATGCTTTCCAGAAAAATCCGAGATTGTTTTTTCCCAAGTCGTTTCGGTATAATCACCTGTTAAGCCGTACTTTTCCTTTTCGCAATATAAAAACTTACTGGCTGCAAATACTTCATCATCAATTAGAGATTTTTGTTGATAAAAAAGAGCGTCTCCGACAATGACTTGAAAAATCTGCGACTTATCAATTTCAGCAGGACTTGCCAAAATTGCATTCAAACTATCTGCAATCTGTTTCATCTCATATTCACTGCCATTTATCAGGTAATAAGATGTATTTTCAACATTCAAGCGCATCAAATCTTTCTTGACCGTCTCTACTAAATCATCTTGGACAATACAAATTACAAATTTTTCGCCGTAAGCTGGAGAACCGATAAGAGTCCAATTTTCTGATTGAGCACAGGCATAAAAAGTGAAGAGAATGAAGAAAAAAGTAATTGTTTTTTGCATCTTAGATTTTTTAACCAATTAGGATGCAAAAATCAATTACCTCGTTAGCAAAATGAACAGAAAGTCTTTTGAAGCGGGCAAAACAACTGATGAAGTGGGCGAGAGTATTAGACTTTATGAATTACTACCAAAAGTATAGCCGATAAAAACAAAAATCCAAACCCAAGACCTCGCTTGAATTTGGATTTTATGCTTGAATTTGCATTTCCCTCCTTATTCCACCTCAACGCGCACCCCCTCAGAATGACTCGTAAACTCGGGCGCATACATACACTGCACCGTAGTAATCCCATTCGAAAAATTCCCATTATGCACCACTCGAATCGGATACTCAAAAACATGCGTCCCCTTCGGCAAACGACTAAAAAAGAAGTCCGTCGAAGCATCTCGTGTACTCTCATAATAACCCAATCCACCTTGCCATTTATAGCTCGAAAGCACGTTCATCGGTTCAAAACCAGAAGCGCGTCCGTCCTTCATGTGGACATATTCCATACTGCGGTCGGTACGCAGTTCGATACGGACTTTTAGTTTGTCGCCTGGACTGAGTTTATCGCCTTCATTGACGGGAGTGATTTTTTCGCCTGTGTCGGTTAAGATGACTTTGAAGAGCTGCTTTTTGATTTGTAAAGGCGTGTCTTCGAAAGTAGTAATCTTGTCTAATTGCTCGAAATATTGCCAGTACATCGCGCCCCAAGCTACAGATTTGTTAGGGTTTTTTACTTTGACATTTGCCATAGCATTGGTCACTTCATCGCCTTCAAAACGGGTCTTGAAATAACCCGTTCCTGCTTCTGCATTAGCTTGCGATTCTTTGATTTGAACATTAAATTTATTGTCTTTTGCGATGTCAAAACCGACCTCAACTGGCGCAGTCTCCAATAACCAATTATCGCCCGTCGCCAATAGTGCGTAAACCGCAGATGCCGTCGCTTTTGTCGTCTTCCAATGACTCGTTTGCTTGTTTTTCAACAACCAAGTTTTCATGTCATTAACCGCTTGTGCATCTTGCGCGACATCATCCATAACTTCAATCAAAAGTGCGTGTCTTTCAATTGGTAATTCATACCAATTGTAACCAGTTTCTCCTTTGAAGTACATCCCAAATTCTTCATTATTCAAGGCGCGTTCTTTGAATGATTTTACCAAATTTGCAGGTGTTTCATTCTTGTTGATGCGGTGCAATGCCAAGGCAATCATTCCTTGATTATAGATATTTTTCTTATTCCAATAGGTGTCAGATTGACCCACGAAATAATCAAAAACTTTTTGTGCTTTGCCATTTAAAGAGATAAATTTCTTCTCTGCTTGTACTTTGCTTTCGCCTGTATTTGCTTGTGCATCAAGCTTTTGTAAGAAGAAGGTTCGAGAATATAAGTAATGCATAGCAATCGAAGATAAATGGTCATCCTCCCATTTTGTATTGCCTTTTTTGACTTCTTTCTCAATGTCTTCGTAGTATTCAACCATGCGATTGTCACAGTAGCGAACAGCTTTTTGTAGCATTTGCCAAGTACCTGCATTTTGTGTGACATCTGCTACGCCTAACTTGTCCAAATGACCCAATCCTTCTACCAAATACTGTGTGATATACCAATTGTCACGACCCCCTGGAAACCATGCAAAACCTCCACCCGCTAACTGTCTTTCTTTCAATTTACGCAAAGCAACCGCCTGCTCATTTGACATTTTATTCAAGTCAAAAAGTAGCCCGATATTGCGCTTTTGCATTTCCTCAGATTGTGCATTTAAAACCCAAGGTGTTTCTTCTAAAAGTGCGGTTTTAAGCTCCTGGTTTTTACTCAAATTACTCAAAAGTGCTTCTGGTTCTCTATCGCGCCATTGTTCAAAAACAGTCTTTACTTTTGGATGTGAATTCGCTACCGAACTCGCCAAAGAATTAGCATAATAACGACTGAAAATTTGCTCCGTACACTCATACGGATACTCCATGAGGTAGGGGAGTGCTTGCACTGCGTACCAAGCTGGATTACTTGTAAATTCAAGTGTCACACCTTCATGCGCCAAGGTCGGCGAAGAGGACTTTTCCTGCATACTTTTGAAGGTAAAAGTCTTTTCTTGACCGCCGCGTACAGGCAAAGGCATCGTTTCTGTCACCAACATTCTATTGGTCAAAACAGGTGTTACGCTGCGTTCTGCATCTGATTTATTCCCTGCTTTCGCAGAGATAGTATGCTGAATAACAGGTACTTCTGAAACCTCAGGCACATTGAAATACCAAGCCAAACGCGCAGATTGACCTGCCTTAACCGTAAAGTCTTGCGGAAAGTCAGCATCCACAAAAACAGGCTTGCCATTCAAAGGATTAATCAACTCCATATTCGCCGTTCCACTCAAATCCTTCTCACTTAAATTCACCACTTTCGCTGTAAATTCAATCTCATCATTCTCACGGAAAAAACGCGGTGCATTTGGAACTATCATGAGTTCTTTTTGTGTCACGATTTCCTTTTCTGTCGTTCCAATTTGTAAATCTTTTGTCGTCGCAATACCTAAGAATTTCCAACGCGTCAATGCCTCGTTCATTTTGAATTTGACGATGATATTGCCTTCTGCGTCGGTCATTAAGTCGGGGTAGAAGAAGACGGTTTCGTTGAGATTTTCGCGTATTTGGACAGGTTCTTCTGTTGTTTCTTCTTCTCCTCCAACTGGTGGTGGCGGTGGCGGCTCGGCTGTTCTTGGTGGCTCAATACTCTCTGCACTATCCATTGCATTTCCGCTTATCATATCCATTGCTGGAGCAGATTGAGGCATTGCTCTTGATGCAGAAGCTGAACGAAGCACCTTTTTCTTTTCTGACCTAAAAGCACCGTCATACATGGCTTGTTCTTCCACATATTCATATTCCACTCTTCTGCGGTTCTCATACAGACTAAACCCAAACAAATCCAAATTATGATAAGTCTTATAAATCGGATAAATTGTTAAATCCTCCTGCCAAGTTCGCCACAAAGGATTCATTCCTATCTGACGATAACCCGCACTCGACATTCCGAAATTCGAATAGCCATGTATCGGATAAGGACTCAAAGAAAAACTATTCTTTGCAAAGGCATCTAAAGAGGCATCATACATCGTCGCCAACATCTCTGCGGCAACTTTATCGCCTTTTTGTCCACTGATTTTTATTTGCCACTCTTCGTCTTGCCCTGGCAATAATTTATCGCGGAAAGTGGTGTATTCAATCTGCAAATCTTTGTTAGACCAAGGCACTTTGATTAAGTTAGCGGTATTGGTGCTGCGGTTGTGTTTGGCGTAATTGTAATGGTAGGAGAAGTTACCTCGGTCGCTTTCTTCTATTTTGATTTTTTCTGATAGTAAATTTTTGACAGTCAACCATTTACGAGAAATGACTCTCTTGTCTTTTGCAATGGTGAATAAGACTTTTAAATCCTTTTCTGCTGTGCCAAAATACACTTTTGCAGCCTCGCCTGGCTCGTGATTAATGTCTTTTTTGAAATGCCAGCCTACTTCCGGCAGCGCAATTTTATTCGCTTCCAAATCAATAATCGTCACCAATTTTTCCCATTCAATCGGCGTTCCATTTTTGTCTTTTGTTTTTAAAATGGCGCGGTACTTTCCAGGCACTAATTTGATTTTACCAATTGCAATTTCTTTGCTTTTTTCAGTATCAAAATCAGTCGAAATCACAGAACGTTCTATCTCCCAATTTTGCGCTTTGTCCTCTTCGTCATAAGCTAAATGAGGAAATTTCTGTAAAAAATCTGCTTTGGGAATGGTCTTAAATTCTGGGCGTTCCCAATAGCGATTGATGAAAGTGCGATTGGGTGCTTTTAAAAGATTTAACTCAAAAGTTCCTTGCGCCGCTTCAAATTCTCCATTGAGATTTTTAGTGTTGAGGACAATGCTTTTTAAGTCCTGTGCTTCCACTTCATCCTTAATATCCGCACTCGCTTGTAGCGCAACATATCCGACTTGCACGCGCTGTGTACTCGTGTGCGTCTCGCCCGTAATATCCGTTACATCTGCCGACACCGTATAAGTGAAAACTGGCTTATCTTTCGCAGGAATATTAGGGTCTGGTATGGCTTTAAAAGTCACCGAAAATTTACCTTCTGCATCCGTCTTAGTCGTGCCATTCGAAATTTCCATTTCTGGACTACTCGGCTGATTGCCGCCACGCCAATACCACCACGGGCGATACGGATAACGTGCTTGACGCGTCACCCGATATTGCACATCTGCACCGTCGATATTGTTGCCCGCATAAGCCAATCCTTTACCTTCAACTTTCACCGAATCATTCAAAGCAAAACTGCCTTTTACAGGCTCAAATTTCACCTCAAATTTTGGTCTTTTATACTCTTCTACACGGATAGATTTGCTTCCCAAATTAGAGATTTCAATCCGCATCGAACCCAATAAACCACCCGTCGGCGCACTAAAAGAACCGTTGAAAGTCCCGTATTCATTTGATGTTAGCTCTGTTTTTGCAATTTCCTGCCAGTTAGCATCGCGAAAGACAACTTGTACCTTTTTGCGTGGAACGATAGTCGGCATCTGGTCTTTGTCCTTACTAAAAATTAAACCTTTAAAATAAACGGTCTGACCAGGGCGATATATAGCTCTATCCGTGAAAAATTGGACGGATTGGTTAACTTGATTTCTATCCTGATTTCGACGGTCGTAGTAACTATTATTTAAGAAAAGTAAGTCTTTCCCTTTGCTTAATTTTAGATTATAGCTTTTGTGATTTCTATTTGTCTTAGGCACATTTGACGAGAAAAAGCCGTCTTTGTCAGACTGTGTTTCGCTGGCTTTTTTGTACTCATTTTTACGGAAAACACTGTTATATTCTTGATTGTAAAATTCGACCTTGACACCACTTTCTGGCGCGCCTGTTTTTCGATTATAAGCAGTAAAAAAATTGCGTCCGTCACCATTTCCGTCACCTGACTCTGCCCAATATCCGAGATTAGACACGATGATTTTGGTATAGCTCATGAAATTTTTGTCAATTCCAAATTTTTCATCACTACCTGCAATAATCATGTATTCTCCAAAAGGTAATCCTGCAAATGCAATCTCTGTAGAGTGCTGACGCAAATCTTCTGTACCTTTTAATTCATAACTCGTATTCTGTTGTGATTCTAAACTATTTAGATAGTTTGCCACAGGTTTATCATCCCCTCGGCGTTCTCGTAATACTTTAGTCAGTTTGCCTTGTTTTGCTTCATCCCAAGGAATGACTTTTACATAAACTTTGTTTGCATTTTTATAAGAAAGTGCGACTAAAATAGGTTCATTTGCTAAGTTTACTTGCTCTGCATTTAAAGCGAAATTTTTCCTTTTTAATCGATTAACTGCAGCATTTGCTTGTGTTGCACCTGCGGTTTTTTGGTGTTTTTCTAAAACTTCTTCGTAGATAGATAAGCCTTTTGTCAGCCCATTTTTGTATAAATCCGTACTTTTTACAGGGTCTTCTACATTGTATGCGAAGCCCTTTGTCTCATGCCACAGACCAATGTTATACAATATTTCGCCAGCTGTTTTATCCTCTTCATGCATGCTGTACAATTTCTCTAAAGCGGATAAATACAAATCGTCTTTATCTGCCAGCACTGCATTGTTATAGACAAATTGCAAACGTTTTATCTCCACATCTGCGAGTGCATCTGAGTTTTCAGTGGTCATTCTAAAACGCAATAAATCCTGAAATAAGTCAAGCGTTATTTTCTTAAATGAAGTCTCGTCTTTTGTCGGAAAATCAGTATTGATAAACTCATTTGTATATGCAAAAACAGAAGGATTATCTAACTCAAATTTGTAAGCTGGTTGAGTTAAATAGTTCTGCTCATTCATAAAGAAATCAATCGCTCGATGCGCTAAAAAATCGTATAAAGTAGGACGTAATTCCTCTACATTACCATTCGTCGTAATCGCTTGGAATTCACTAAAAGGCTGGGCTTTTAAAACATCAGACTTTTCTAGAGAGGCTAAGTATAAATTGAGAGAATAATCCGTCAATTGCTTCGAAGACCAAGTTTTAATATCCTGATTATCAAAGTCTTGTGTCTCTGTTCGGTTGCGCAGTCGCCAAAAGTTGTTTTGGCGGTAGGAGTCCACGACTTGCGCTAAGACTGACTGCAAAATCTGCTTAGTAGGCGCGTCCGTATTTTTAATTTCTTCCTCCCAATTGGCGATTACTTTTGCCATACCTTCTTCCTCTAATTGCGAGACATATTTGGAGCGATAAATAACCGATTTGACCACTTGCGGATAGTTATTTTCTAGACGCGCACGCTTGTATATTTTCTCTACTTGTTCCAAAGCAGATTTTGGTAGACGCTGACGGTCTAAACTGTCCACCGTGCGCCATGCTTTGGGATAATTATCGGTTATCATAATCGGTATTTGTTCTTTATTTGTCAGGCTTTTAGTAGGTGTTTTGCTACAGGTAAACGCTGTCGTTATCAGAGCGAAAACGAAGAGCACGAAAGTGAAATTTAGTAATTTTTTCATAGAGAGAAAAGGTTGTAAGAGGTTGAAATGGTTCTAAAAGTTGTAAGATAATTTGATTTGTAAAAGCAGTAAGGAGTGAAATCCTTACAACTTTTAAAACCTTTTTTACCTTTATTCAGATGTATTTTCTGTGGAAAAGGTACGGTATTTTTTCAAAATTAACGGACTATTAACGGATTCTTACCCAACCTTTTGGTTTTATTTGACGGTCTAGGGGGTAAATGAGTTGATGAAAACGTATGGAGTGATGTGAAAATTGCTCGGTGCGTTTTCGTATTTTTAGCTCTGATGTTACGCATCTATTTTTACTTTCAATACTTGCCATACTTTTTTTCTTGATAAAAAAAGTATCAAAAAAATCAAGTCTTTATTCATTTCTTAACGCTACACTGCGGATAAAAAAGCTAAACAAAATTAAACTCCTCCTGCGTCGTCAGACACAATTTTGTTCTTAACGCTTTTTTATCCTCCGTTTCACTAAAATGAATAAGGACGGTCACGGCTAGTCTATAAGGCAAAGTAGGTAATAGTGGGAAAATGCAGCTCTGCGTAACATCAGTTAAGTAGCACACGTTATTTATTTCGGAAAATTTGAGAATGAGATTTTTTTGCATATTTTCTTCAAAAAATCAGTGCATAGCCAAGCTACGGACTTACTTTTTGGGAGGAAATAGGCGGGAAAATATCTTGTCAAATTACCGAAATAAATAGGGGGTGCTACTTATAACAGTTTGAGCATTCTTTCTTATTCTTTCAACGACCTTTGGGTTCAAGTCATAAATTAATTGTCAAATGAAAAATTTATTAATAGTTGGTCTATGTGCCTGTCTTTTTGTCCTGTTTTCTTGTAAAGATGAAGAACCTGAAGTCAGTTTTGTTACGCCAGATTGTGTGGAGACAATCATTGAAAATATGCAAGAAAACGATGTGAATCCCTCTTGTTTAGCTTCTGTAACACGATACAAGTTTAATGGTGACGATGTATTTGAAGTGCAGGAAGATGCTTGTTTGGATGGTCCCGTTGTTATCATTGATATGGATTGTGATACGATTTGTTCGCTTGTTTTTGACGGATTTTTGGCAAATTTTATGTGCTGGGATAGTACTGATTTTTATAGTGATGCGGAATTAATAGAGGTGCTTTTTGAAGAGGAAAACTAAAAAAGCCGAGTTTTTATTATGAGAAACTCGGCGGACTCTAAACCCAATTAGTAAATACCTGAATAAAACCTTATTTCGTACTATTTCATAGTTTTTCCTTTTGACGATACAAAGATAGAGGTATGTGCAATTAGAAAATAGGATAAGCATCAGTTTGCGATTGAATTTGAGTCATGAGGTATTGTGATGAAAATCATGCTTTGTTTTTATGGAATTTTTAGAATGCAACCATTTGCTTGGCAGCTTGTTTTTATAAAAGTAACAAGTCCAGTGAAATTAATGGAGCATTTTGCCAAAATCAGACAAACATCTTAAATTGGTCATAAACTCTAACTATTTGGTAGTAATTTTTAATGATTATTTATACTTTTGTTGCATGAAAAAATCACCTTTCTTATTTCTTTTTTGTTTAATCTTTGTTTTTGGATGTAATAATGATTTAGATTTAGCTGCACCAACTAAGGATATTCCTGTTGTTTACGGTGTATTCTCTAAGTTAAATACTGATCACTATGTCCGAATAGAGAAGGCATTTATTGATGAGCAAATTCCTGCAGGAGAACTCGCTGAAAATTCTGATAATTTTATTTACGACGATTTAACGGTAAATTTGATTAAAGACGGTATTCCTATTGAATTGGAAAGAATAGACGGTAATGTTGACGGATTTCCACGCGAAACAGGATTTTTTAATAGTGACCCTAATGTTTTATACAAACTAGAGGATGTTTCCTTTGCAGGAGGACAGACTGTTACTTTGTCGATAGATAGAGGTCCTGGTTTTGAAACTGTAACAGCTTCCACGGAAATAGTCGATAATATCGAATTAACTGTGCCGCGTCCTGGACAGGGAGATAGACTTGATGTTCGTTCAGAACCGAATAAGATGACTAAGCTTGTTTTTAAACCAAGAAGCAATGCAAAGATTTTTGATATCTTTATTACATTTCACTATAATGAAATCACTAGTGCAGGAGGTATAACAGCTAAAGAGGTAGTATGGAATTTTGTTCGTAATCAAAAGTTAGATGAAAGTAGAGAGTCTCAGAATGCGGATAATGAAGGGATAAATTTCTTTAATTTATTGTTACAGGAAATTCCTGTTGAACCTGGTGTTGTTAGACGTTTCCAAAAATTTAGTATTGATATTGTTGGAGGTGGACAAGCTGTTAGTGATTATGTCTCTTTAACACAAGCCAATACGGGAATTACGTCTTCTCAAGAAGTTCCAAATTTTTCTAATTTGTCTGAAGGACTTGGTATTTTTTCTTCTAAATTTACCCACCGCTTAGACAGTGTAGATATTACTCCTGCTGGACGTCTTGAATTAGTTACAGGTGATTTACTGAGAGATTTAAATTTTGAAAACTAAACTAAATTATTAGTTCTAAAAAAAATAGGTCTGAGTTGATTAAAACTCAGACCTATTTTTTTTGTCAGAATCCTACTTCTATTGGACTTTTGACGGAATGAAAAATCATTTGACAAACCCCTAACCCCTGAAGGGGAACATATTTCATTTTGAAATTTAAAAAATAATAAAATTTAAAATCGTATTTTTATTTAATTCGTATTTAAATTTTATTCAAATATTCTCCCCTTCAGGGGTTGGGGGCTTTTGAAACGAATATAAATTCCGTCCAAAGTCCAATACTTCTAAGGAACTACCGTACCTATACAGATGGGCAAATTTAATTTAGACTTTTTGCAGTTTTATGAATTGCGACCTTGAAGAGGTCTACAAGCGTAGCTCCATGCGAAGCTTGGGGTTAAATATTGGTGTAAATGGCGCGACTTTGAAGAAGTCTACAAAAACACACATTGTTAGCAAAAGAAACAAGATATCAGTTTCATTACTAAGTACTCGGACACAATTATTTACGGTCTGGCGAAATTTATCGGAAGCTAATAGTTTACTTGTCGACTTCTTCAAAGTCATTCCGATTAGCTTAATATTTAACTCAAGCTTCGCTTGAGGCTATTTTTGTTGACCTCTTCAAGGTCACCAACAATTACCCATTTGTATAGGTACCGTAGCTTCTAAGGAATGCGAAAATAATAGATACTTCTTTTTCGCTTCTTTTTCACTTGAAAAATGGTTATTTGCCCCAACAAATG
>CAZQTE010000080.1:14447-16638 GCA_964595615.1 uncultured Saprospiraceae bacterium | reverse complement strand
GATTTAATTCCCGAACCGCCTTTTGTTTACAACTGTGTACCCTTTTGAAAAAAAACGGCGCATTTTAAATAAATGCGCCGTTTCTCATGTCTTATTTCCGTCCAAAATCATCCTGTAAACGCACAATGTCGTCTTCATCAGAAGGATTATCAGGTTCTGTGTGTTGCCAAATTTCGGCTACCTTTCCCCATTCAGACAAGCCAACCAAACGATGTCTCTCTCCCATTTTCAAAGTAATAAAATCACCTTGTTTAATAGTTTGCAATTCCGTTTGTTCATCGGTCTCACTACGTACCACGCCTACGTCATTTTCAACAGAACGCCACACTTCCGAGCGGCGGTGATGATACTGCCAAGAAAGGCGTTTTTCTGGCGCGACCAAAAGAATCTTTGGGCTTACTTTGCGTCCTTCGATTAAATCTGCGGTTGCTAGCCCAGGAAAGTATTTTGCCACAAACTGAGGCGCTTGACTTTCTTCTATAACAAAAAAACCACCCCATGGACGGTCAAAATCTTTGCGTTCTATGCGGAAACCTTGCTCGGTTAATTCCTTTTCTGTTTTTTGAAAAATATCTTTATTCATCTAAATGTTATTTGAATGATTGTCTTGGTCTTAGAATGTTGACGCGGTACAGAAACGTCTCTACTTTAACATCTTTCTCTCTTGTTCGGTATTCACGTTTACCAGTACACTTTCGTCCATTAATCGTACCACTTTCACATCACTATTTATTAAAACTTTACGTGGACACGAATATCCTAAACTTAAAAAATGCAATAATATCGGATAACTTTTTGGTTCCCAAATGGTAATTAATGGTTCTGGAAATTCAGTTTCTGAATTATAAAAAGCAGTAGCAATTTTGGAAGGGTCACGATGTGCAATTAGTTGCTGTAATGCTTTCTCTGTCAACAAAGGTAAATCACAAGCGACACAAAGCCAAGCCGCATTTGGATTTTCGCGGAATGCGGACAAAATTGCGCCAAATGGTCCTAATCCTGTAAATGTATCAGCAATAACTGGGAACTGATTTCTCCATTCTTGTACTTGTTCTTGTCTTCCAGACAAAAACGTTTTTTCGCACAAAATATTGAGCATACCAAAAGCGTACTCTCGTTGTGGTTTGCCATGATAATCTATTGCGCCTTTATCTTGTCCCATGCGTACAGATTTTCCACCTGCGAGCACTAAACCGTGAATAGGCGCGATTAAATCTGCTAATTTATTTTCAAAATAAGCGATAATCTTAGTTCTGTCTGACAATTGGAAAACAGAAATTTGAGATAAACTATCCCCTAATTGTTCTTTTAACCAAGTTGGAATTTCACTCTCCCCTTCTGCCAATAAAATCAACTCAACATCCATCAATTTCGCCGCTTTCTTTTCTAAACTCGCTGCCTTTTTAGAATGAATAATCACGACCTGCTTTTGTCCAGCAAAGTGATTACCATTTATCAGCACAAAATCTGCCTCTGCAAAACGACGATTGCGATCAAACTTATCCGCCTTATTCCCAAAGTCAAATCTCTCAAAAACATTATGGTCTGTAAATGCGGCAAATGCACCTTGTTCTAATTCTTTTGTTTTTTGTGGATTGTCAAATGAGGCGTGGTCTGCATCTGCGTAGGCAAGTTTATATTTTTCACCAAAATGTTGAATTAAATCATACGCCAATGCCTTTATTTCACCACATGGCGCGCCAACTATCGCCGTTTCATTACGCCCAAATTCCCCAAAGTTCGGACGCGTCATTTTTGTATGTTTCTGATGCTTTTTCATTTCTTGGTTGTTAGTTATTATGTTATTGGTTATTGTGTTATTCAATCGCCGAATACAAGTAAACAGCAAAGTAACCAATAACTATTAACCAATAACCAAATCACTCTTCCCACCGCGCTTCTCAATCAATCTCGTCTCCTTAATCACTATATCTTGCGAAAAGGCTTTACACATATCGTAAATCGTCAATGCCGCAATACTCGCGCCCGTAAGTGCCTCCATTTCAACACCTGTTTTACCTGATAGTTTTGCGGTACATTCGATGACCACTTCTTTTTTATCGTTTAATTCAATGTCAATACTCACTTTGTCCAAGGCTAAAGGATGACATAGCGGGATGAGATTACTCGTCTGTTTTGCGCCCATGATACCTGCTAAAATCGCAGTTTGGAAAACAGAACCTTTTTTTGT
>CAZQTE010000080.1:0-14347 GCA_964595615.1 uncultured Saprospiraceae bacterium | reverse complement strand
ACAACTTCATCAGAAGAATTAATAACAAAATCATCCGTCTGATATTCTTCATTTACTGCAATAGCAAATGATTTTAATCTTTGAAATTCTGGATATTGAGCGCAAAGTTCAGACTTAAGAGTAGCGACTGTAGCTTCCTCTGCTATGGCAAAATCTATACTTGAATTTTGTAAAATATCTTTCGCGATGCCGAAAGCTACTAATTTTATGGTCATATTAAAAATTAAGAAAGGAGTCAGGAGCGAGGGGTCAGGAGTCAGGCTGCCCTAACGAGTGCATAGCCTGATTCCTGACACCTGATTCCTACAAACGAGACGTAATAATCAACTCCAAATTAGTATATTTCATTCCAAAACGCTCACTCAAATATTCGTTCGTCAATTTTCCTTTATACATATAGACTCCATGTCTAAATCCTATTGAAGTATTTAAAAGATTTTCCAAACCTCCATACTCTGAGCCTTTTATCAATAAAGGCATCAAAATATTACTTACTGAAACCGAAGCCGTACGCGCTACACGCGAAGCGATATTCGGGACACAGTAATGAATAACACCGTGTTTGACTATCGTTGGCTTGGCGAGAGTTGTTAATTCTGAAGTTTCAAAACAGCCACCTTGGTCGATACTGACATCGATGATAACTGCGCCTTGTTTCATTTTCGTGACCATGGCTTCGGTGACAATCATAGGCGTTCGACCAGACTCAGAGTGTATCGCACCAATGACCACATCTGCCATTTTCAATTCTCTTTCTAAGTAGCGGGGTGTAATAACAGAGGTTGAAATTTGGCGTCCAACTTGATTTTGGATACGCATCAACTTGTAGATATTATTATCAAAAATCCGTACTTCCGCCCCTAATCCTATCGCTGTCCGCGTTGCATATTCTGCCACGACTCCTGCACCTAAAATTACGACTTTAGCGGGCGGCACACCTGATATTCCACCTAAGAGAACGCCTTTCCCTCCACCTGTCGTCGCTAATAATTCAGCAGCGGTAAGAATAGAACTCAAACCCGCGATTTCACTCATAACACGGACGACGGGAAAAGAACCTTTAGCATCTTGAAGATATTCTAAAGCTATCGCAATGACACGTTTTTCGCGTAGGCGAAAAAGATATTCTTCCGTAATCGTTGGCAATTGCAACGGTGTGATAAGAATTTGATTTGGATGCATCAATTCTATCTCTTCCAAGGTCGGTGGCGATACTTTTAAGATGACATTCGCTTCGTAAACTTGCTTTTGGCTATAACCAATCTCTGCACCTGCCTCTGAGTAATCGTGGTCGGTAAAATTAGATTTTTCGCCTGCTTCTGTCTCCACTATCACACGAATTCCTGCTGCCGTCAAAGGTGTAACCGATGACGGAACTAAAGCCACACGATTTTCATGCTGCGATACTTCACGCGGAATACCAACGAACATCTCACTGCGCTTTTCCGCTACAGAAAGCAATTGTTCTTTCGTTTCGTATTGTCCCTCCGTGAGTGACTTAGGAATATGTATTTTCTTGCCAGTTGCCATATTAAGGTATGTTTTTTAGGAGAGAGGTGAGAGGCGAGAGGTGAGAGTTTTCAACGTGTAGGCTAACTCTCACCTCTCTCCTCGCCCCTCTCCCCTAATTTCCGCTACAAAAATATCATTTTCCGACTGGAATCGGGCAGCATTTCAATTTTAATTATAACTGCATCCTCTGGTAGCCAGTCTTCTACAATCTCAAACCATTCAATAAGGGTAAAGTTGTCATCGTAGAGATAATCTTCCAATCCGATATCAAATGCTTCTTCTGGACGATTTAAACGATACAAATCCATGTGATACATTTTCTGTTCGGCGCCAGATTCGTCTGCGTAGGTGTATTCGTTGATGAGGGAATAGGTGGGGCTGGTCACTTTCTCTTTTACTTTAAAATGGTGACAAAATGCCTTGACAAAGGTGGTTTTCCCTGCACCTAATTGCCCAGAGAAGCAGAGTTTTTTTCTGCCTGCGGCGTAATTGAGTAGGACTTCTACTGCTTGGTGTAGTTCTGAAATGTTTTTTATGATGTGTTCTTGCATTTTCTTTTTTTCTCTAATTAAGTGCTGCTTTTTATTAGAAAGTCAACAGTTTAATTCTAATCAGGTTCTGTTTTTTTCATTTCTTCTTCGCCTTTTTCCTCTAAGAATTGATATATCATTTTTTATGTAATAAAAACCAATTACTATAGAGAATACAATAGCCCAACTTCCTGTTATGTTGTAACCGCCTCTTCTATCGTCTTCATAAAAAAGAAAAAATAATCCTATTAAAGTAAAAATTAGAACCAAACCATATCCTATAATTCTTTTTATAATTTTTCCTATTGTCCATTCGCTCTCTTCCCAAAATTCTTCTTCTTTCTTTTTTTGTCGTTCTATTATAATTTTTTCAACATCTTTTCCTTGTAAAATAGCCTTTGTATTTAGCAAAAATGAGTCTATATTTTCCTTGTTTCTTTTGATATAATTTCGTTGACCAATTACACCAGAATTTCCAATACTATTAATAAAAAGAATAGTTTTAGTCTTCTTTATGCTTATTTTTTCACTAATATTATCTTCCCAAAAACCCCTAAATCTAAAAATCTCCGCGTAACTGCCTTCTAATTTTAACACCTGCCAATCTAACTCTTTAGCTGTTATTTGAACAGCCTCTATAAATTGTTCGTCTGTCAATTCTGCTTTGTATTTCTTAAAAAATAGTCTATCCCAACTAGTCCACAAAAAGAAAATTGATATTCCTAAGAGTACCACTATTGGAAATAAGTACAAGTCTTCAGCCTTTTCGAGCCAATAGTATACATACATTATTGTTGGAATTAGCAATAATATTGAAACTCCAAAATGTCTAAGTGTTTCTCCTGTTGTTAGCTCTATTCTTTCTCTTGAATTCATTTCTTCTTTTTAATAAAAATTCTTAGGAACGCTAAAAAAATAACTTATAACATTTGACAGGATAATTTGTCCTCATTTTGCACTTGAAATCAGTCAAAGTATCAACAATTATCCCTCTTTCAAGCCCAAACTGAGAAAAAATTCTCTCTGTCAAACCTTTATAAGTTATTCTTTCAGCGTTCCTTATCTCTTATATCTCCGAATTTTCTCCTCAATATTAGTAGTAGAATACCCCACCACAAAATCCAAAACCCGCACCTCTCCTCCATTCTCCAAAACCAAATCCGCCCCAACAATATCCTCCACCTCATAATCCCCACCTTTCACCAAAACATCAGGCAAGACCTTCTTAATCAGTTCAAAAGGAGTATCTTCTTCAAATTCCACCACAGCATCCACACAAGCCAAAGAAGCCAATAAATGATAACGCGTCAAGTCATCATTTATCGGGCGATGCGCGCCTTTTAGACGAGCAACGCTTTCTTTTGAGTTCACACCAACAATCAATCTATCGCCCAATGCGCGCGCCGCTGTGAGGTAGTGCAAATGCCCATAATGCAACATATCAAAGCAGCCATTGGTGAAAATAATTTTCTCGCCAGCGGCTTTCCACCTCTTGCTTGTCTCTTCGATTTGAGAGAAAGATTGGATTTTATTTTGGATAGATTGCCAATGTTTATTCCCAGCCATAAGCTTTGCGCATTTTGTTGTAGATAGCTGTGTTTTCGTAGATGCCAGAGAATAATTCTGCACCTGGTCCGTAGGCAAATACAGGAATCATCACCGCTGTGTGGTAATCCGTTGTAAATTCAGTCACCAAAGAGTCCATTGTTGAACCTGGATTAATGGAATAACCGCCTGTCTCATGGTCAGCCGTCACGATGACCAAAGTCTCTCCGTCTGCCTTTGCAAATTCTAAAACATTGGCGATAGCTTCATTAAAATCCAACATTTCTGTGATGATGTAATTGGAATTGTTCGCGTGTCCGCCCCAATCTATCTGCGAGCCTTCAATCATCAAAAAGAAGGGTTTGTCTTCTTGCTTGTCCAGAAAATCAACTGCTTTTTTTGAGGCTAAAGGTAGATAATCACGACCTTGTGCGACAGGTAGTGGGTCATCATCAGAGGTCAAGTAAGCGAATTTTTTCGTGTTGTCAATTTCGACATCTTTCAAGTCTTCTTGAAAATAATCAGAAACAACATAGCCTTTTGCGCGTAATTCTTCATAGAGATTACGCTCGTCTTTTTCTCTTCTATCAAAGTATTTTTTGCCACCGCCTAAGAAGAAATCAATGTCTGTTTTGAGGAAATCCGCTGCGATTTCTTCGTACATTTTACGTTGTTTTTGGTGGGCAATGAAAGATGCTGGTGTGGCGTGGACGATTGTTGATGTCGCTACTAATCCCGTTGCGTAATTTTTTTCTTCGGCTTCTTCTAATATGGTTTTGACGGCTACAGTGTCGGGGTTGACGCCAATTGCACCGTTGTAGGTTTTTACGCCGCAAGCGAAGGCAGTTGCGCCCGATGCGGAGTCTGTTACTAAATTGTCCGAGGAGTAAGATTTGTGTAATCCTACGATTGGAAATTTTTCTAATTCTATTCTATTTCCATTTGCGTACATACCTGCCGTTATCTGGGTCAAGCCCATACCGTCACCAATCATGAAGATGATGTTTTTTGGCTTTTTTGTGATTGGAGATTTGGGGGTAAAAACAGTAGTTGTCGTAGTGGTTTCGCCCCTTGTAGTGGTGGTCTTCGTCGGGTTACAGGCAACGAATAAAAAAATGAAACAGGCTAAGAATGATATGCGCATGAGCGATGATTGTTGTATATTAGACTTTATGAATGAGATTTGAGCGGCTTCGAACTTGCTCTTTTGTCCTTATTTTCCCTTTTAAATCAGTCAAAGTATCAACAATTATCCTTCTTTAAAAAGAAAACTAAGAACAAAATAGCGGCGTTCAAATCTCACTCAACCTCATTCATAAAGTCTATTGAATAAATTTTCGGTGTAAAATTACGCAATTTTATGAATGTGGCGGCATGATTGGAAAAGTGTTAGATTTGTAATGTCTCTGGTGAAAAGGTAACGGGCATTTCTTTTGTTTAAATTCATGGTAAAACGAATATTTCTCGTCATTCTGAAATTCAAATGACCGTTACCAGACTACTCTAAATTTTATAAAAATGGACTTACAAAAACGCTGGCTTGACCTAACAAAAGAACTAAATATAAACGCACAACTTGCGCATAGAATGTATGCGAAGATTGAGAAAAAATATTCGGAATCGCATCGCAAATATCATAATCTGCAACACTTGCGAGAGTTGTTTGCTTATGTAGATGAATATGAGAAAATGATAGAAGAGAAATATTTAGTGGAGTTGGCAATTTGGTATCATGATATTATTTATTCCGTCTGGCGTCCTGCTAAAAATGAAATGAAAAGTGCAGAATTTGCATTGAACGAAATACCAGAAGGCGTTTTATCAATAGCGGAAAGAGAACGTCTATTTTGTTGGATTGAAAGCACGAAAAAGCATTTTATACCTGCGAAACATGCGACTTTTAGTGGGCAACTATTTATGGATTTTGATATGGCGATAATTGGAACGCCGCGGGAGAAGTATATGATTTATGCGAAAAATATTCGTGAAGAATATGGCATTTATCCTGATTTACTTTACAAAGCAGGAAGAAAGAAGGCTTTGAAGAGTTTTTTGGAGAGTGGAGAATTATTTTTGACGGATATTTTTCGAGAGAAATATGAGCAACAAGCCAGAGAAAATATAAAATACGAATTGAATAAATTTTCTTAACTTGGCGTGTAAATACTACCAAAAAACTACACAAATGCCAATAAAGAACCCCCACGATAAACTGTTTAAGCAGACTTTTTCTTTAGTTTCACAGGTGACTGTCTTTTTAGAAGAATTTCTGCCGAAAGATTTGCTAAACCGTCTAAATCTGAAAACTTTAGAAATAGAAAACGTCTCTTTTATCACAGGCAAATTGCAGGAATATTTTTCTGATATTATCTATTCTTGTCATTTCAAAACAGGAAAGAAAGCGAGAATTATCTTTCTTCTGGAGCATAAAAGTTATGCTGATGCGAACTTAAGCTTACAGTTATTGCGTTATCTAACAGAGGCTTACGATAGTCAGCTGAATAAGCAAGAGTACAACAAAATTGATGTGCATATTCCCATTGTCATCTATCATGGTGAGGAAAAATGGAAGAAAAAGACCTTGATTGATTTGTTTAATTTACCTGATAGTTCCTTTGGGGCTTTTGTACCTACTTTTGATTATCTGGTAGTTGATTTGCGAACGGTTACGGATAATTATTTAGACAGATTAGAGCGAGGCTATTTGATATATGGCGCATTTTTGCTTTTTAAGCATAAAAATGACAAACAATATTTCTTGCAAAATTTTCAAAAAGTGTTTATCTTTGAAAAACACAAGATTAGTGAGTATGATAGAAAATTATTTGCAGAGAGTTTGATAAACTACATCAATGCCATTTTTAAATTTTCAAAAAAAGAAGTTATGACTTTCCAAGAGATGATTGAAGAAGCAATTGAAGACCAAGCGTATTTACCTGGGAGTATGATAGACCAAGTGATTACGGCGCAGCGAAGATTAAAGGAAGCAAAAGGTAAAATTACGCTACTAAACTCTATAGACGTTTTATTATCCTTATTTAGAAATGTCCCAACTTGGTCAGACATAAAATGTGCAGAAATCTCAAAAGCCACCGTTAAGAACACAAAAGCATTAAGAAAAATAATGAGTGAAAACACACAGAAAAAAGCTACCAAATTGATTCTAAAAACGTTTTTCTCTAAATATCTACTTACAGATGAAGATAAAAAGGAAATAGAAAAATTAGTAGTTAACTTCTACTCTAAGGAATAACAAAACGGGTCAAGCACAATCGTACTTGACCCGTTTTCTATTGTGATAAAATCACAATTTTATCCCAACAATGCACGTCCTGGGAAGTAAGCATTTTCGCCTAATTCTTCCTCGATACGCAACAATTGGTTGTACTTAGCGATACGGTCAGAACGACTCGCAGAACCCGTTTTAATCTGTCCACAGTTCAATGCAACTGCCAAATCAGCAATCGTTGTATCTTCTGTTTCACCAGAACGGTGAGACATTACACTGGTGTAAGAGTTACGGTGTGCCATGCTCACAGCATCAATTGTCTCCGTCAAAGAACCGATTTGGTTAACTTTAATCAAGATAGAATTAGAAATTCCTTCATTGATACCACGTTGCAAACGCTTCGTGTTGGTTACGAATAAATCGTCACCTACTAATTGGATTTTATCACCACAAGTTTCTGTTAATTTTTTCCAAGAAGCCCAATCATCTTCGTATAAACCATCTTCGATACTGAAAATTGGATATTGGTCTACCCATTCATTCCAGTAGGCAATCATCTGGTCACCTGTCAATTTATCACCCGTTGACTTGTGTAGGTGGTAAACTTTTTCGTCTTCCAAGTAAAACTCACTTGCAGCCGCATCCATAGCAATCATAATGTCTTCACCTGGACGGTAACCTGCTTTTTCAATTGCTTGTAAGACTGTCTCAATTGCTTCTTTATTGCTACCAATATTTGGCGCAAAACCACCCTCGTCACCTACATTCGTCGCTAATCCTTTCTTCTTCAATACGCTTTTCAAAGTATGAAAAACTTCAACCCCCATACGTAGTGACTCGCTAAAAGTCTCTGCACCCAAAGGCACAACCATGAATTCTTGAAAGTCGATGCTATTATCCGCATGACTACCACCATTCAAGATGTTCATCATCGGCACTGGCAAAACGTGTGCATTCACACCACCAATGTAACGGTACAACTCTTGTCCCGACATCTCTGCTGCTGCTTTAGCTACGGCTAAAGAAACACCCAAAATTGCATTTGCACCTAATTTTCCTTTATTATCTGTACCATCCAATTCAATCATTGTCTGGTCAATATCACGCTGCTCAAAAACGTCCATTCCGATAAGAACATCGCGAATATCGTCTTCAATATTTTGACAGGCTTTTAACACACCTTTCCCCATGTAACGACCTTTATCGCCGTCACGTAACTCCACTGCCTCATACATACCTGTTGACGCACCACTCGGTACGGCTGCACGTCCGAAAGCACCGCTTTCCGTGATTACTTCTACTTCTACAGTAGGATTTCCGCGGCTGTCTAAAATTTCGCGGGCACGTACATCTAAGATTGCACTCATGTTTTTTATTTTTAATAGTTCCGAAAAAATCGGTTTGTCAGTGGTGGGCTGATTTGTTACTGGTTATTATGTTATTGGTTGAATGGTTGATTACGTTTATTGGTTGATTATGTTAGCATTCTTGCGCAAAATCAACTAATAAACACATTTAACTCAATCAACTTACTTACATTCTTTCATCAAAGCAATAAAATCATCAAACAAATAACGCGCATCATGCGGTCCCGGAGATGCCTCTGGGTGATACTGCACACTAAATGCATTTTTACCTTTCACACGAATACCTTCGATAGTATCGTCATTCAAGTTAACGTGTGTGATTTCTACTTTGTCTTTTGCCTTTTCGATTGCTTCTGGACTTACTCCAAAACCGTGATTTTGGCTCGTAATTTCACACTTACCTGTCACTAAGTTTTTGACAGGGTGATTAATTCCGCGGTGTCCGTGGTGCATTTTGTAAGTTGGAATATCAATCGCTTCTGCTAAGATTTGGTGTCCAAGACAAATACCAAATAATGGTCTATCGTCTGCTAAAATTTCTTTTGCAGTTTTGATAGCATATTTCATCGGTGCAGGGTCACCAGGTCCATTTGATAAGAAAAAGCCGTCTGGGTTGAATGCTTTTAACTCTTCGTAAGATGTTTGTGCAGGGAAAACTTTTAAGTAACATCCTCTGTCTGCAAAATTATCCAAAATATTACGCTTACATCCCAAATCCAAAACTGCCACTTTGTAATCAGAGTGAGCGTCCCCAACCGTGTAAGCTTCTTTTGTACTTACTTTACTTGCTAACTCCAATCCTTCCATAGAAGGCACTTTAGCTAATTGCTTTTTCAATTTAGCAATATCTGTTACTTCACTTGAAATAATACCATTCATCGCACCTTTACTACGAATGTGGCGTACTAAAGAACGTGTGTCGATGCTGGAAATTCCAACTAATCCTTCCTCTTCAAAATAATCTTGGATGCTCTCATTCGCCTGTGGGCGACTATATTGAACCGTAAAATTTTTACAGATTAATCCAGAAATTTTGATGCCTTCGCTTTCTTCATCAGCGGTTTTTGTACCGTAATTACCGATATGCGCATTTGTAGTCACTAATAATTGACCAAAATAACTTGGGTCAGTGAAAACCTCTTGGTAACCGGTCATACCAGTATTGAAACAAATTTCGCCAGTGGTAGTACCAATTTTTCCAGCAGAAACGCCGTGGAATACTGTTCCGTCCTCAAGTAATAAAACTGCGGGTTGATTCATTTAGTTGGTAGTTGGTAGTTGGTAGTTGATAGCCAAGCGCGACTTTCACTATCCTAACTAAAAATGAAAGATTGCTAAATTTCGCGCAAAGATAAGCGGATTTAATTTTTAAAGAGAATGAAATGGCATGAATTTACGAAGTCAAAGAAAGAGTGTACTTTTATGGGGGAATTGAACGCGGAGACGCAGAGTTTTTTCGAGCGTAGCTTGCAAGAAAAGTCTAATATCTAAGGTGTAACATCCAAAATCTAAAAAAATGAAAGCAGTAATAATCGACGATGTAGCAACGGCAAGAGAGACTTTGCAAGAAGATGTGGCAACTTACTGTCCTGATATTGAAATTATCGGGACGGCTGACGGTGTGGTGTCTGGAGCAAAATTATTGCGGGAATTGAAACCTGATTTATTATTTTTGGATATTGAATTGCAGGACGGGACGGGTTTTGATGTCTTAGAAATCATTCCTGATTTGACGGCGAAGGTTATTTTTACAACTGCGTCAAATGCTTATGCGATTAAAGCTTTTCGTTTTTCGGCGACAGATTACTTGTTGAAACCTATCGACCCTGATGAATTAATGGAAGCTGTGGAGAAGGCTAAAAAGACAAGTGCAACAACGGAAGGTCAAAAGGAAAGTATTAGTTTGCTTTTAGAAAGCATGAAAACAAAACAAACGCCGCGCAAGTTAGCTTTGCATTCTCAAGAAAAAATTCATGTGGCAAATATCAATGATATTGTGCGTTTAGAAGCAGGTGGAAATTGTACTTTCTTTCATTTTCAGGATAGTTCTCGTCTTTTAGTCACGAAGACTTTGAAAGAATATGACAAGACTTTATCTGATGCTGGCTTTTTGCGCGTGCATCAGTCTCATCTTGTGAATACAGAATTAATCAAGGAATATATTAAGACGGAAGGTGGTTATTTGGTGATGAAGAATGGGGAGCGTGTGCCTGTTTCAGTTCGGAAGAAGACGGAGGTGATGAAGGTTTTGGACCAACTGTAAGCATCAATAAATAGTGTAGGCGTCGGACACTTAAAGTTTGAATTGCTTGTAAATTTAAGAATTCAAGCTCCAATTGAGAAGAGTAGTGTCTGACGCCTGTAATCGTGTTGAAAAAACGAAAGACAGGCGTCAGACACTACTTATAAATTAATTTTACCGTAAATCTTAATTTCTCTTCGTTTTTGTTGAGACAAGTGTCCGACGCCTTTACGATTACAAAGCCTTCTCCGCAATTTTCTTATTCAATCTCGCCGCTTTTCCTCCAGCCTCTAATGCCTTCTGCCATTGAATGACCGCATTTTCCACATCGCCACTTTGCAAGAGTGCATTCCCGTAATCTTCTAAGATAATCGGGTCAGCGTATTTCATATTTGCGGTAGCCTTTGTGTACCAATCGAGTGCTTTTTTGTAATCTTTTTTAGCGTAGAAAACCATAGCATAGGCTGCTTCGTAAGCTGCATTATTCGGAGCAAGTTCATTTGCTTTCGCTGCGATTTTTTCCGCTTGGTCAATATTTGCATTTCTTAAACCTAAAAAATATCCATAGCGCGCCAGTCCTGATGCGCCCATTTTATTCATCTCTATTGCCTTTTGAAAGCTCTCGTCAGATTTCGGGTATTTTTTCAAATAATGATATTGCTCCCCCATTTCCACAAGAATATCATATTGCAAAGGTGGATTATTAAAAGACATCATATTCGCTTGCTGTAGTGCGCCGAGCGCGTCCGCGTGTTTTCCAGTGCGACCGTAAGCAATAGCATTGCTTAAATGAATACTACCTTGATTTGGAAATACATCTAAAGCATCTTCTGAGCGAGAGAGTAATTTCTTCCAATCTTTAGTATCTTTAATAGCACTTAGGTATTGTTCCCAAACCAAAAGAACAGTTTCGTTGCGTTCAATGGTTTGTTCATATTTTTTAATTGCTTCTTCTTTTCTACCTGTATAATAGTACAAATCTCCTGCTATGCTATAAGCTTTTGCATCGTCATGTACTTCTTCCATAATGGTAGATAACTCTAATAATTGGTCTGCTAAAGTCCGATTATTTTCATTCGCAACTTGCTGGATTAATGGAATAATCTGCGCAATCTTCGCATCAACCGCCAATTCTGAATTATTGAAAGGTACTTTTAAAGACTCGATATAATCAGCATCACCTCCCTCAGATTTCTTGTCTTCAGCCAAGGCGACCATTGCCTCTGTATCATTTGGGTTTTGGGTCAAAATGTATTCATAAACTTTCTTCGCCTTGCCTTTCTCTCCATTTGACTCATAAAATCCCGCTAAAAAGTGGCGATAATCCAATTCATAAGGATAAACTTCAATCAATTTTACGATTTCCTTCTCCGCTTTTTTCTTGTCTCCCAATCCCAAAAACAAAGTATGTTTGCGACGAGATAGTTCTTCATTCACACCAATCCGCGCTTCCAGACTTTCATAAATCTTCAATGCTTTATTAGGCTCATTCGCACGCACCAAAAAATAGGCTTGTTTGTAATAATAATAAGGATTATTAGGCTTTAAAGTCGTCAGAGTCGCAAAAGTCTCCGCCGCCATTTTATCATCTCCAATTTTTTGATACAAATCACCCAATTGCTTGTGATACCATTCATTCTTTGACTCTGCCGCAACGGCTGCTTTTGCTGCTTTTATTGCCGACTCATTCTCATCTTTTGCATCATAAATACGTGACAATTCAAACTGCACTGCACCAACTGCCTCGGGTTCTTTCAGCAATTCCTTATACATCGCAATAGCTTCATCCGTTTTTCCTTTCGTAAACAAACCACCTGCTTCAATAAAACGCGCTTGGATTTGAAAATCCGCCTCAGACTGACGATTGTCTTGCGCTGATGCAAAGGCAGCCACGCAGATTAAAGAAAAAAGAAGAAAGTATTTTTTTGTATTAATCATCTTATAATAGTTGGTAGTTGGTGGTTGTTAGTTGGTGGAACTAACAACGCATAAACCATCGAATAAAAAAGGGACAGTTAAAACATCCCGTTCCAAAATTATACAATTTTTTCACGAACTTGTTTCATCTGTCCCTTAGGATTGATAAAAGAATAAGTTATAAAAATTTGACAGAGAGTTAATTTTCTCAGTTTTTTCTTGGAAGAGGGATAATTGTTATCCCGATAGCTATCGGGAGACTGATTTCAAGAAGAAACTGAGGACATTAAATCCTGTCAAATATTATAAATTGTTCTTTTATCAATCCTCTGTGTGTTGCCTTTAGTAGGCAATAATGTCCTGTCCTTGGGAGGATTGTCTTAGTAGTTTTCGTCAATACCGACAAAAATCGAGAGTTTTTTCAAATTCAAAATTCTTCATTCAAAATTACCCCTTAGTGTTTCATCGGTTTTGACACTTAATTGCAGTTTAGCAGTTTTCAAGTCATAGTTGATGAGACATAAGTCTTCCAACTAACAACCACCAACTAACAACTTTTCAATATACAAGTTACCGATAGTTAAAAAATCTTACTGTAGTTGAACATTACGTTCTTCTACCATTTTACGAATATTAATCAAAGCGTAACGCATACGCCCTAATGCAGTATTGATGCTCACGCGCGTCAAAGCTGCGATTTCTTTAAAACTCATATCCGCATAGTGACGTAAGATAACCACTTCACGTTGTTCCTCTGGCAATTCATCCACTAACTTGCGAATACGCATGTGTGTCTGAGAGCGCATGATTTTCTGCTCACCATTTAGGTCGTTTGATTTTAAAACGTCGAAAATATCGAATTCGTCCGTTGGTTGGAGGGTTGGACGACGTTTTTTACGGCGGAAATTGTCAACACACAAGTTGTATGCAATACGCATCACCCACTGACTAAATTTGCCTTCGTGGTTATATTTACCATTGCGCAAAGTGTTGATTACTTTGATAAATACCTCTTGGAAAATATCCTCAGCCTTAGCGTCGTCTTTGACGAAAAGGTAGATTGAAGTATAAATTTTGTTTTTGTAGCGAGAAAGTAATTCTTCGAAGGCTTTCTCGTTTCCATCGATGTACATGTTAATTAATGTACTGTCGTCTTGTTCACGTACAGCGATAGCTGTATTAAGCTGAGTAACTTGCATAACTAAAACCTTTTTACGGTAAAAAAATATCGGTAAAAAAAAATTAAAGTGTAAAAGTTACTGCTTATATATTACGTGTTTTATTAGAAACGAAAGTTTGAAGAAATCCGAAATATGACTTACAGAGTTTTGTAAGGTCGAATAATTTCGAAAGAAAATTTAGATTTCAGACCATAATCCGAAATTGTAATTCAAATATAGAGGAATTATTCTGATGTATGGGATAAAGTGTTTGTATTAACATTAAATTAACCCATAAAAAGCAATAATGCCGTCTTGTTGAAACAAATGTATGACCTTTGGAGGGAAGAATCAAAATTCATTTGTACTTTTTTTTAATTTGTGCAAAAACCTTTCCAAAAGTAAGGTATACAATACAGACGTTTTTACAAGTAAAAAGTTACTCACTCAAGACTTCTACACTCCATGCTTCGGGCTTTTCGGCTAATAAAGCTTTGGTATGTGGCCAAATTCCTCCAAATAATTTAGATTTACGATAAGCATTCAAATCTTCTTCTTTTTCCCAAAAACTGTAAGTAAAAAAAGTATTAGGATTTTTGACATCACGCCATAGTTCTAAATGCTGACAGCCTTCGCGTGCTAATATCTTCGGTTTTGAATTTTCGAAAATGGGTACAAATTTGTGAGTTTCTTCTGGACGGAAGGTAAGTTTGACGATGCGTTTTATCATTTTGTGACAATTTTGAATTTTGAATGAAGAATTTTGAATGATTGCCAGCTTTCAATTTTGTATTTTGTAACCACCCAACAATAAAAGAAGAGGGAATTGAAAAAAGTTCTTTGAA
>CAZQTE010000079.1:0-16639 GCA_964595615.1 uncultured Saprospiraceae bacterium | reverse complement strand
TTGGTAAAGGTAATAAAATTGATAGAGGCAAGTAGATAACTTTGTTGGAAAATGTGATTTGTCAAAAACTAGCTTTTAAATATCGCATTAAAAAATGGCTCTTTATGATTTTGGTTGGTTAAATATTATAGTGACACTCAACAGATAGCTCAAAGTCATCTCTTGAGTGATGAGTGTAAAGTTTTCTAAAAAATAGAGTCAAATACTCAAGTTGAATCTGTCTCAACAAATACAAATAAACCCATTAAATCAGGCATTTCTACTTGAAAGTTAGTATATTTACCGCTCAAACCTCCCTCAGAAATTATACTGCTCAATACTTCCTTTTTACATAATAACACGACTTACACTTAAGTCTTATGTGTCTTTCATTGAAAGACAGTGAATTGTTTATGAAAAGGCTCTGAAATCCGAGTAAAATTACAACTTCTTTTTCCCTAAAAATAGAATAGCTCTATGGACAAATTTATATTTATCGTCCTATTTTTATTTATTGTTACCCCCATTTTTGCACAAGTGGACTACACTGCAAACGACCAAGTTACGCCCTATGATGGAGGTTTTCGCCCTGGTCTCAATAGTGGTTTTTATCCCGGATTTACTGACGAAGATTTAGCAGATTTAGCAGCAGGAAACCCTATGATTGGCAATAAAGGGGTTGGAGCAAAAGCTCTACGACCAGGACTTTTTGAAAGTTTTACTGCCGAATGGGGCGTTGACTCTAGAATAGAAACCTTCCAACATTATCTTGATTTAGACATTAAAGATAATACAGTAATTGTTGGCTTTCCAAGCCCTGCACATCAAGACCCTACTTTTTATTGTCCAGATGTTCAATCTCAACTATTTGCAAATATGTACGAACCAATCTGGGATGATGGCTCAGATGGTACACCCTATAATGAAGATAATTACTACGCTGCTTATCTATGGGAAGTTGTAAACACTTATAAAGATTATGTAGGTTTTTGGGAAATTTGGAATGAGCCAGGTTTTGATTATACGGGTAGTACAGGTTATTTATTGCCAGGCAATGAGGGAAATTGGTGGGAAAATAATCCTGACCCATGTGACTATAAATTACGCGCACCTATCTTTAATTATGTTCGCCTTTTGCGTATCAGTTGGGAGATTATCAAATCTGTAGATGAAACAGGATATGTTGTTGTTTCAGGGACAGGCTATCCTTCTTTTTTAGATGCTATCATGAGAAATACAGACAATCCTACCGACGGTTCTGTAACGGATGATTATCCATTAGGTGGCGGTGCTTATTTTGATGTAATGGGCTTTCATTCCTATCCACATTTTGATGGTAGTCTTCGAGAATATAGTAATGAAATCAATGGATTTATCAATTATCGTCACTCAGATGCTGCCGCAGAAGGATTTAACCGAACGCGTGGTCAATATCAAGATGTCTTAGATGTTTATGGCTATGATGGTACGACATACCCTGAGAAATTATGGACAATCACAGAGTGTAATCTGCCTCGTGCGCAATATGGAGAATATATAGGTTCGCCTGAAGCTCAGCGAAATTTTATGATTAAAGCTTATGTCGCTTGTGCAGCGGATGATTTTGTGCAATTAGACATTTATAAAATTGCGGAAGACCTTACTGATGAAACAGCGGTTAATGAGTTTGACATAATGGGACTTTATTACCAATTATCAGTAGAAGACGGTTATTTTAATGAAGCAAATGATGCTGGTATCGCTATGCGAACTGCTACTCAATTGTTATTTGGGAAAGATTATGACGCTGACCAAACAGCAGCTATGAATTTGCCAGAAGATGTAAAAGGGGGAGCTTTTGCAGATGAATTTGGTAATTTTACTTATGTAATTTGGGCTAAAACTGACATTGATATGTCAGAAGAAGCTAGTGCAACTTACTCCTTTCCCACAGAATGGGAAATGAACGATTTGGTGAGAAGAGAGTGGGATTTTGGTGAAACGAGTAGTTCAAATTTAATCAGCAATACAGATATTCCTTTGACAGGGGCTCCGATTTTTTTATCTGAGCAAGTTTTTTCAGCGGATGTTTTATTAGGATGTGCTCCTTTGACTGTCCAGTTTACTGATTTAAGTGAATTAAATGCTGTTAGTTGGGAATGGGAATTTGCGGCAGGAGAAAATCAAACTTCGTCAAATGTGCAAAACCCTGAGGTTGAACTTACAAATCCTGGTAATTATACTGCTACGATGCAGGCTTTCGATGCAGATGGTAACCTTTTGATAAGTCAAAGTCAAGAAATCATTGTAGTTGCTCCTACAGTCCCAATGTTTAGTAGTAGCATTAGTGGACCGATAATAAGTTTAGCCAATGAGTCTAGTATTAACTCACAAAGCTTTTTCTGGGAATTTGGAGATGGTATAACTAGTACAGAGCCTTCACCTACTCATGTTTATTATGAAAGTGGAGAGTATACACTTAGTTTGACTACAACAAATGAATGTGGACCGGTTACATATTCTGAGACCGTAAATGCAATTGCACCTTCGATTTATTACGTTGAAGAAACTGCGGATGACCATGTGCCTGTCTTTGAAGATGAATTTAGAGCTGGTTATAATTTTAAATTTTACCCAAACTGGACAGACGAAGATGTAGCAAATATTGCAGCAGGTAATACAAATGAAGGAATTAAAGGAGTTGGTGCTAAATCAGTTCGAACTTTCCTTGGAGAGTTCTTTGTCGATTTTTGGGATTATGATGTTCGTCTTTCTACTTTTCAGCATTACGCAAACTTAGGAATTCAGGACAATACGCTTACTTTAGATTTTCCGTCTGAAACTTCTAAAGAGACAACAGAGTATTGCCCAGGACAGCCTTCAAAATTGTTTAATAGCCTCTACTTAGATATCTGGGATGACGGTACAGATGGCACACCTATCAATGAAGAAAATCCTTACGCTACTTATGTTTACAATATGGTTCTTACTTATGGACCTTATGTCAAGTACTGGGAAATAGTAAATGCCCCTGATTTTGATTTAACTGGTGAATTGGGCTATTTACCACCAGGAGAACCAGGAAATTGGTGGGAAAATAATCCAGAACCTTGTGACTATCAATTAAGAGCGCCTATTTTTCATTACATCAGAACCTTAAGAATATCTTACGAGGTAATTAAATTTTTAGAACCTGAAGATTATGTCGCCATTTCTGGAATTGGATTTCCTGCATTTTTAGATGCTGTCATGCGTAATACCGATAATCCTGCGGATGGAAGTGTCGCTCCAGGTTATGAACTAGGAGGTGGAGCATATTTTGACGTAGTTGGCATTAAATCTTATCCTCATTTTGATGGTGCGACAAGTTATTACGATACTGATATAGGAGGTTTTGCTTATGACCGTCATTCAGATGCGGCTGCGGATGGTATAAGTCTCGCTAAAGGACGTTTTGAAGAGGTGTTAGAGAATTATGGCTATGGAACTACTAAACCTGCAAAAGAATGGATTATTGCAGAAGCAAACGTTCCTCGATTTGCATTTGATGAATTTTTGGGAGGAGAAGAAGTTCAAAGAAACTGGATAACAAAAGCCTATATCGAAGCACAGAAAAATGACATTCATCAGTTTAATATTTTTAACCTAACTGAGCGCGAATATGCTGGGAATGCAAATTCTCCTTTTGATGTCATGGGATTGTATCAAAGACTAGATGAAGCTTCAGTTGGAAGTCAGATTGTTAATGATGAAGGAATAGCATTGCGTACTACTTCTCTCCTACTATTTGGTAGAGATTATGACCATGAAAGGACTTTAGCCATGAATCTGCCAGAAGATGTGAATGGTGCAGCTTTTATTGACGGAAATGGTGATTATAATTATGTTTTATGGGCAAGGACAGATACAGATAATTCTGAAGCAAATCTTGCTACCTACTCCTTCCCTTCTAATTTTGACTTAGACGATTTATATAAAAGAGAATGGGATTTTGGAGAAACAGAGACTACAGAAATTATTTCTTCTTCAAATATTTCTTTAACAGCTTTACCGATTTTTCTAAATGAAAATGCGGAAGTTTTACAAGCGCCTGTAGCATCATTTACTTCTACTATGCCCGAAGGATGTCCAGGATTGGAGGTCTCCTTTACGAATACTTCTATTGGAGATGAAGTGAGTTATTTATGGGAATTTGAAGGCGGTATCCCCGCAAGTTCAACGGCAAGCAATCCTGTAGTTAGCTACCCTATAGGTGGTGATTTTACAGTTTCTTTGACCGTTACGAATGCTGTAGGTTCGCATACTGTAACGAGTGAGTATATCAATATTACAACTGCTCCGCAAGCTGCCTTTAATCCAATTATTAATGGTGCATGGGTTGATTTTGAGAATAATTCAGTTGGCAGTTATTATCACAATTGGAATTTCGGGGATGAAAGCAACTCAACTGAGAATGTACCGCAACATTTTTACTTTGAAAATGGAGAATATGAAGTAACAATGGTTGCTTTTAATGATTGTTTTTCGGATACTACTATCCAAACTATAACAATTGCAGCTGAACCAACAGCTCGCTTTCAATCAGAGCTTTCTGGAGATTGTAACTCTCCAATTATAGAATTTCAGGACGAAAGCTACAGTAGTCCAGAGGAGTGGTTTTGGGAATTTCAAGACGGAACGCCCGCCACATCAAATTTACAATCTCCTGATGTAAGTTTTCCGCAAGGAGGAATTTATGAGGTAAAACTAACGGTAAGTAATGAATTTGGAAGCACCACAGAAACGAAGTATGTGAACGTGCCTTCAAATCAAACTTTAGAAATAAATAGAGAGTTATGTGATACTGAAAGTGAAGAAGTCAATGGAGTAATTTTCGATGTAAACCACACCGATGAGACTTTCGAATTGGAAACATACACAGGCTGTGATAGTATCGTAATTGTTCATTTTGAATTCTTTGAAACTTACGAAGAAAACCTAACAGAAATCTTAAATGCAGGTGAAACTTATACTGTTGGCAATTCTGTTTATACGCAAACAGGAATATATTCAGACACTCTACAAACTCTAGAAATGTGTGATAGTATAGTAAATTTAGATTTAACTATATTGTCTAATGTAGAGGACTACATTGTCTCAGAGTTTGATTTTTCTGTAGCTCCAAATCCGTTTTCTGAGCATACTCAAATTGAATTTACTATTAATGAAAATGCGAAGGTAAGTTTAGATATTTCTGATGTTCATGGGCGTGAAGTAATGCAAATATTATCGAATAAACAACTGAATAGTAACAACTTCGCCTATCCTATTAAGGCAAAAAGTTTAATTCCTGGAGTTTACTTCTGTCGCCTTACGGTAGGTGATAGAATTGAGATTTTGAGGATTGTACGGTTATAGATAAAAGTCTTGTATCAGTTTAGATTTATGATTTGGAAAAGAGCGTTTTATTGACTTTGTATAATGGCTCAAGTTATTGAATTACTTTTACTAAGCCAAAGAAGAAATAATAATTATTCAGATTGGTTTTACTCATCGGATGACTCAATGTCATCTGATGAGTAATTAAAAAATACCTTATTCTGGTAAAGAATACTCAAATCCCAGTAGACCTCTTTTAAATTTTAATTTAACAAAATCTCCTTTCTTTGCATTTTGCAATGCCATAGATTTTGTTGTGTAATCAAATGATTTGCCTTCGCTTAGATAGCTAATTTTTAAAAGATTAGGCTGTATTTTTTCTCCTTTTTTTATCCCGAATCTAGAACTTATCCTGTGCTCGACATAGATGATTTGGACTTCTTTTTCGTAAGAACTTATTGGAAGAATACGATTAGTTAAGCTAAAAAAAAGGGGCGAAAAAATAAGAGAAGTAATAATAAAGAAAACAAAAATCTGCATTGTTTCTGTTGCGTCTTTTGCTTTGTTTTTGAAAAGAAAAGCCAAATCTGTACCCCCAACTAAACCAGCAATGAGTGCAAAAATAATAAGCGTAGAGGTATTTGTATAACGAGGGAAATATTCCAATTCAAAGGCGTACAAAACTGGCAGGCAAAGAATAAATACTGAAATGCTTCCGTAAGTTAAATATTCTTTTTTTGTGTATTTTTCACGATTAGCACCAGTTGCAAGACCTTTGAATTGAGACATATTTTTTTTCTTCTTCTTTTTATATTGAAGGTACACGCCAAAGCGTATCGCAAAAATAATTCTTTTTATCCATAAAATGCTGAACCACTTCAAAACCAGACTTTTCTGCCAGATTTTCCAATTCTTTTAAGTTATATTTTTGAGATAATTCTACCCAAATTGCTTCCCACGCCCCAAACTCAAAAGACCTGTCTAAACAAGAAAAATGTACAGTTTGCGTCTTTTTACTAATGATATGACTTTTTGTTTCCCCTGTTGTTGGGTTGTAAGTTTCCCAATGTTTGAATTGATTAATATCGAAATTTGCTCCTAATTCACGATTCATCCGCTCCAATAAATTTAAATTAAAAGCCGCTGTTATTCCTGCAGGGTCATCATAAGCTAACTGAATAATACTAGGATCTTTCTTCAAATCAGAACCAATCAAAACCATATCTCCAGGAGAAAGCGAAGCATTCATTTCTTGTAAAAATAAGGCAGCTTCCTCTCTTGTGAAATTTCCAATATTAGAACCTAAAAACAAAACCATTTTACGACGAGAACCAATATCTTTCAGACTTTTTAAGACGCCAAAATAATCACCCTGCTGTGGTTCAACTTTTACTCGCGGCATAGTCACATTTAAATCAGACTCTAAACCGTCCAAGGCATTCTGAGAAATATCAACTGGAAGATACTGAAAATCAGCACCTTGAGAAACCAAATATTTCAATAAAATCTTAGTTTTTGTGCCATCACCTGCCCCTAATTCAATCAAATCAAAATCCGAATGACTAGCAAATTCTAAAATTTCGGCTTTCTGTGTTTCAAATATTTCAAACTCACAATTAGTCAAATAATATTCAGGCATCGCCATGATGTCTTGAAATAATTTATCTCCTTTTTTATCATAAAAATATTTGGAAAAAAGACGTTTCGGACTTGCTTCCAAGCCTGTAATAGTATCATTTGCAAAATCAGTATTTATGATTGATTTTTTTTCCAACTCTAAAGTGGCCATAATATCCTTTTATTTTTTCGTTGTGTTACAATGTTTTAAAAAGGTATAAAATCAATATTTGTTTACATTATGCCATTAATCATACTAAATTCGTTTGGCTTATCTCCATATAGACTTATTTCTTAGAAATCTAAATGACAATCTGTCAACATCTTCTCACTAAAGCTAAAAATGCGGCTAAATTTTTGCACATTTGCGTTAGAATTAGACTACCAAATAAAGTTCAAAATTATGGTTTCACAAGATACAAAATTGAGTTCCCAAGACCTGATGGAATTGGAAGATAAATACGGTGCACACAACTACCACCCGCTGCCTGTCGTACTGGCACGTGGTGAAGGTGTTTACGTATATGATGTAGAAGGTAAAAAATATTATGATTTTCTTTCTTCGTATTCTGCTGTAAATCAAGGTCATTGCCACCCGCGTATTATTAATGCCTTGACAGAACAAGCAAAGAAATTAACTTTGACTTCACGTGCATTCTATAATGACCAATTGGGTGTTTACGAAAAGTATCTGACAGAATTTTTCGGCTTTGATAAAGTCTTACCAATGAATACTGGTGCAGAAGGTGTGGAAACGGCGATTAAAATCTGCCGTAAATGGGGATATGAAAAGAAAGGTATTCCAAACGGTGATGCAAAGATTATCGTTTGTGGTCAAAACTTTCACGGTCGTACAGTAACAATCATTTCATTTTCATCTGACCCAGATGCAAAAGGAAATTTTGGACCTTATACACCAGGTTTTGAAGCCATTCCATACAATGATTTGGATGCATTAGAAGCAATTTTCAAGAAAGAAGGAGCGAATATTGCTGGTTTTATGGTCGAGCCAATCCAAGGTGAGGCAGGCGTTTTTGTTCCAGACGAAGACTTTATTCCAAGAGCAGCTGCGATGTGCAAAGAGCACAATGTCTTGTTTATTGCGGATGAAATTCAGACGGGAATTGCGCGTACAGGTGCGATGTTACGTGTATGTGGCGACTGTAACTGCCAAAGCAAATGTGAGCGTCAAGAAGCGACTTATGTACGTCCTGATATTTTGATTTTAGGTAAGGCAATCTCTGGAGGCGTTTATCCTGTGGCAGCAGTTTTATGTGATAATCACATTATGGAAGTCATTCATCCAGGTCAGCACGGTAGTACATTTGGAGGTAATCCATTAGCTTGTGCTGTAGCAAAAGAGGCTCTCGATGTCATTGTAGACGAGAAATTAATGGTTAATGCTCGTCGCCTAGGAAAAATTTTCCGTGAGCGTATGCAAGCTATGGTTGACGAGTCTGATTTAGTAAGCTTGGTGCGTGGTAAAGGTCTCTTAAATGCGATTGTTATCAATGATACAGAGACAAGTAAAACAGCTTGGAATATCTGTGTAGCATTAAAAGAAAACGGACTTTTAGCGAAGCCAACTCATGGAAACATTATTCGTTTTGCACCACCATTAGTGATGACTGAGGAGCAATTACACGAGTGTTGTGATATTATTGAAAAGACAATCTCAACTTTTTCTGTCTAGAAATCGTTTGATTTTATTAGAAAGTTAGAGTGGTTTGATGCGTTCAAGCCACTCTATCTTTTTGTAAGTAACGACAAAATAATAATTAAAAATTAAGTCTCATGGCTGCAAGCGCAGAAATGCCCTACTTTATCAATCCTTCTAAGCCTCTCAGTAAAACTGAGAAAATAGCGGCATACGAAGAGGCATATTTCGCTATTACTGCTAATCTGACGGGCGAAACTAATACCATTCTCAAAATGTCTACAATAAACTGTCTGATGAAGACCTATCTCCCCTATTTCTATTGGGTCGGTTTTTATATGGTAGACAATGGTCGGTTAATAGTTGGTCCATATCAAGGAACTTTGGGTTGTTTATCTATTGATTTTTCTCGTGGAGTCTGTGGTAAGGCGGCACGTGAGGAAAAGACGCAAGTTGTGCCACGTACGCATGATTTGGCTGAAGGCTCAGACCATATTTCTTGTGATCCGAATTCTCAATCAGAGATAGTCGTACCTGTTAAAAATGAAAAAGGAGAACTGATTGCTGTATTTGATGTCGATGCGACTGAGGAAAATTGCTTTGATGAGGTGGATAAGGAGTGGTTAGAGAAGATTATTGAAGAGCAGTTCAGTATAAAAAAATAAATTAAAACTCTTTGGAACTTTTTAATCTCAAAAAGAGTTATACTTTTGCAGTCCGATTTTAAAATGATTTTAAAATTGGAGGCATTTTGAAAATAATGATAAATCGAGAAAGAAAACTGAGCGAAAGAGCAAGTATTCTATTCAAAATTCATCATTAAGGCACTCAAAATTAAACAAGGGGATGTATTGGAATCGACGGGATTGTTTGTTTTGCCGTAAGCACGTCCGAGCATGAGTACTTACTCGGTTAAAAAATAGTCATCAACCAATTTCAAATGGCAATACTTCGTATGCCATGGCGGCATAAGACTAGGTCTTAAGCTACCATTCCGCCCTGCACTTGATGCTCAATACACAGTGTAACGCGGATCAACAACCTTTTGAGCTAGTGGATAGGTGGGCTTCGGCCTTGAAGCGAAATTAAGAAGATAAGGTATAGCTTGGTCGGTCACGGAACCTAAACTATATTCGAAAATTTAATCTGTAACTAAGCGTGTAGAAAGCTGTATTACGCTTTCTCCGGACCCGGGTTCGACTCCCGGCATCTCCACTCCGGAAAGATAAAGGCGATTTTCATTTATTTGGAAATCGCCTTTTGTGTACGTTTAAAGGATGATTTAGTCACAGAAGAGTTCATTAGAAAATACATATTAATATTTATTTAATATATTGGTTTTGTTTAATTTGTTGGTTACTAGAGAGTTAGTGTTTTTTCAGATTAAAAACAAATTATAAAAAATTAAATTTATTGTAACATTCCTTGATTTTTCCAGTATATATATGTAATTTTGCAATGCGTTAAGTAAGAAAATACAAAGCTTTCTTAAATGCATACAAATTTTACATGAGACACAACTGAAAGAGAAGAACATTACGAGAAAGACTACTTGATTTAATTCAAGAGGAACTGACATTACATTTTTGAAACACTATTGGCACCGTTGACTCCTGAAGCGACGGGCTACGATACAACCTACATTGAAGTATATTTTTCCGAATTACATTTGTATTCGCAAGTAGAGGTCTGTGCCTTTGCTAAGGAATGCGAAAATAATAGATTCTGAGTCTATTAATCTCACATTCCTAAGATTTTGAATTCGTTTCAAATAAGCAATACCATGTTTTCATATTCGAATTATCGAATCATTAATTTTGTTTTCCAAAGCAAATGTGAGATTTCGATGCCTTTTGTGAAATCTGGTAAAACTCGCGATACAAGTTTTACATGCATTAGAAAGAAGTATATTAATCCCATTTTAAAAAAGAGTTACATTGCGACATCTACTTAGTTGTAGGCGTTTGCCATGAACTTCTCAACATTATTATCCCGTTTTCCCATGGAGTACATCAACACTAACAGCACAGTAAATTTAGTAGAAAACAATCAAAGCGAAAAATACCTTTTAGGAGCAATTGGACTTTTCGCAGTTTCAGGTTTGTTCATTTTAATGAACGTTTTGTAGAGAAAAAGTAAATTCAAATTCCACGACTAACTACATTTAAAAAATCTATCCCCACACCATGTTTGTCAGGTAAACAGTAAAATATAGATTAATTCTACAACTTACTATCCCTGAACCAGAGAAGGGCAACCCTAGTGGTTGTCCTTTTTTTTATGCCTATTTTTTTGCCAAAAGATGTATACGGATTAAATTTGCAACTTTGCAATTATATTTTGTCTCAAAAAATTCAAAATTGACTTAAAATGAAAAATATTTTTTTCCTTTCTATTTCTTTATTCTTAATTTCTTGCGGAAATGATACCGTAACAAGTGTCAAGGCAGATATCATTGAAAAGACAGATCCTAATGGCTTAATTACTGAGCGTCAGCAGGTAACGAATGGTCAAAATACAGGTGTTTTTGTAGAGTATTATCCCGAAAAAGGTTTACCGAAAAAGGTACAGACACTAGATAATGGAGTTCCGGATGGTCCATATATGGAGTTTAATAACCGAGGTCAGATAGAAAAAATGGCAAACTATAAGGATAATCAACTTCATGGCGATTATGCGACCTATAAATTTGGTAGGGTTATCGAAAAGTCTAGTTATAAAAATGGGAAACTACATGGAACATATCGTTCTTATTTTAATAATAGCGACAAACTACAAAAAGAGGCAGAATATGTAGACGGTATTCAACATGGAGTCTTCAAGCAATTTAACGAAGAAGGTCAAGTTGTTTTAGAATATCAATATAAAAACGGCGAAGTTGTCAAGGGCGGTATGGTTGCAGAGTAAATTCTTAACACGGCTTATGAGTTGTAAAAATAGCCAACTCATAAGCCGTTGTTCTTTGGTGAAAACATAAAATTAGGGCTGAAAGCTCTTTATTATGCAAATAATGCCGCGCCCGCGTCTTCTTATCGTTAAACAAACATTAACAACTTGTACAAAACAAAAGCTCCCCAAAATTATTTTGATATTTGTAGCGTTTTATAGCAGCAGATTTTCCTAAAAGGGAGTCTTCCTATTGCGTAGTAAACTCTCAATACACAACACAAAACACTTATGTTTAGACTGTTTTCGATTTTTACTTTATTAATTACTTTTTCTTTTCAATTATCAGCCCAAAAGGGATATGAGATTACTGTTAAATTAGAAGGATATTCTAATGATACCATTCGTATTGCTAACTACCTAATGGATAAGCAATATCTGCGTGATACAGCAGTTTTGGATAAGAAGTTGGGGACTTATACTTTCACAGGCGAAGAGCCATTACAAGCAGGGATGTACCTCATTGTCATGCCTCCCGAAAATAAGTTTTTCCAAATATTAATTAATGAAAATGAGCAATTTTTCAGTATTGAAACCAATCCTGAAAAGCCAGCAGAATCAATGAAGATTAAAGGTTCTGCGGATAATGAATTGTTTTATGATTATCTCAATTTTTTAGGGAAACAACGCCCTCTTTCAGAACAATACAGAAAGCAGTTAGAGGAAGAAACTGACGAGAAAAAGAAAGGAGCTATCCAAGAAAAATTGGAAAAACTAAATGATACGGTTAATGAAAAACAGCAATCAATCATTAAAGACCATCCAAAAACTCTGACTGCAGCAATCATTAAAGCCAATCAAAATCCTGAAATGCCTGAGATTAAAGGTAAGGATGATAAAGATACCCAATATTTGCAGTGGCAATGGACACGTGAGCACTATTTCGACAATATTGATTTAGCTGACCCGCGTTTCTTAAGAATGCCGTTTTTATTCCAACGTGTTAATCATTACATCGAGAAATTGACGGTACAGCATCCTGATAGTATCTCTAAAGCTTTGTTCTATATTTTGGATAAAATGGAGCCTGCTCCAGATAATTTTAAATATTATGTGGTACATTATTTAGGTGAATACGCAAAATCAAAAATCGTTGGATTTGATGCTATTTATGTGGCGATGGTTGAAAAATATTATATGACAGGCAAAGCCACCTGGACTGATGAAGAACAGTTGAAGAAGATTATTGATAATGCAATGAAGCTAAAGCCGCTCCTAATTGGTAAAATCGCACCAGACATTAGTATGGAAACGCAGGACGGCACAAAAATGACTTTGCATGGTGTAGAAAGTCCATATACCGTTTTGATATTCTGGGACCCAGAATGTGGTCACTGTAAAAAAGCAATGCCTAATTTATTAGAATTTTATTCAGAATATAAACCAAAGGGAGTAGAAATAGTCGCGGTCTGTACCCGTTTTATGAAAGAGGTACAAAATTGTTGGGATTTCATTGAAGAAAAAGAAATTGGAGTTTGGTTAAATACAGTAGACCCTTATCATAGAAGTAAATATAAGTTAGTTTACGATATTCGCTCTACTCCACAGATTTACGTTTTAGACCATAAAAAGGAAATAATCTCTAAGAAAATTGACTCTAAACAGCTAGGAGAAGTTTTAGACCAGTTTATTTCACGTGATCAAAAGAGTAAAGATTAGAGAGCTGAGATAAAATTGTAGGATTGTGTTATTTTTACAGCATGATTTTTAAAAAGACTGTTTTCTACACATTTCTACTTCTATGTTTTTCTAGTGCTTCATTTGCGCAAGGAAAAGAAAAATTTAAATTGCCAGATGTTTTGAACGAAGCATCTGGCATTATTTATTATAATCAAGATTCCATTTTGTGGCTCAATGACGGTGGTCACGCTCCTACTCTTTTCTTGTCCAATGCTGACGGCAAAATTCTTAGCAAACAAGTAGTTCCTAATTCATTAAATCGAGACTGGGAAGATTTAACTCATGATGATATAGGAAACATCTATATTGGGGATTTTGGAAATAATAGAAATAAAAGGAAAGACCTTACAATCTATATTTTCAATCCGAAAAACTTGATTTTAGACAGTATCCAATTTAACTTTCCTGACCAAATTCAATTTCCACCTGCTAATAAATCAGAGCAAAACTTTGATATGGAAGGCTTTTTTTGGCAGGATGATTATCTACATTTATTTTCAAAAAGTAGAATTGGGAATGGTAGTTTTATTACCAAACATTATCGTATATCTGCTCAAAAGGGAATACAAACAGCAGAATTAGTAGAAGATAAATACTTGCATAAACGTGTTATTACTTCTGCGGCAATTTCAAAAGACGGAAAAACAGTAGTGCTTCTCTCCTACCATTTTAAGCGCCTTTTAGGCTTTTTTCCTGTGTCGAAAACTTCCATATTCAAGTTCACTAATTTTAAGGGAGACAACTATCTTTCAGGTGAGATGAAAAAATATCGTGTGCCTGCATGGATTTTTCCTACTCAATATGAAAGTATTGATTTTTGTGAAGAAAATAGAGTCATTATTGCTTCTGAAAGGACAGCTTTTATTCGAGCGCGTGGGCGGAAGATTAAGTTGAAATAAGGTAGTTATTGCATATAAAAAAAGAGATAAATGAAGTTTCATTTATCTCTTTTTTGTATGCCCAATTGCAATCAATTTAAAATTTCGGACACAAAACCAATTCATTTTCATAACTACCTAGATAGGCAATAGAAATTTCAAAAGCCGAACGACGGTTACTGTTTGCAAATGTACCGATATGAGCATCATAACTAAATCCTAAGAGGACATTATCATACTCAATACCCATCATAACAACGGCAGAGTCAAAACCTACGCCCGTTTGTACATCCGACAAAAGGCGTCCGTAAGTACCTAATTGAATAGCCGTTCCATTGTAGGCGCTCAATAAAAAGCGGTAATTAAAACCAGCGTCTGTTCTGAAGTTTCCACCATGTAACTCCGCTACAGCTCTAGGCATGAGTTGAAATCTATTTGTAATAGGAAATCTAACATTGACTTGTGCAGAATATTTGCGAGGCAAGAAATTTTCGTAAGGGTCATCTTCTTCCTCATCATCAAATCTGTAGAAAGAAATGCTTGGTTCTAAAACATGATGCAATGTTGCTCCTGCAAAAATGGAAATTTTACGTGTAGGATTTGCACTAAAATTTAAACCAACAGCTAAGTCCGAAAATGCGACATTATTTTCTGGTAAAATCTCATTTGTACTTAATACATAGCCTGTTGTACCATTAAATTGGTCTGAAAAAGACAAACCTCCATAATTAATCGTTCTTTGGTTCATTCCAAACTGAACTCCCAAAGACAAGTAGGCATTGTTTTGAGGATTTAGAGATTTATGATAGGCTGCCGAAACATTAATCTGATTGGCAGCATAGTCAAACTCTCCCATTCTGTCCGTTAAGAATAGAATTCCGACACCTACATTATCTTTGTAAGCAGACTTAAACTTACTGGGTGTAAATCGCAAATCAGTAGAAACCGCATAAGTACTAAATTGACTGTCAAGCGTTTTTCTGTATTGGTCGCGATATATACCTGATACCCTAAACTTTCCATTGAAAGCACCCGTCAAGGCTGGATTCAATGTCATCGGCGCAGCGTAAAACTGACTGAAAAACGGGTCTTGTGCTTGCGCAGAAGTTAAGAATAAAAAGCATACAAAAAGGGAAAGAAATTTTCTCATGTATAGAGATAGATTTTAATTGAATCGGCAATGCTATTATTAAGAAATTAGAGATAAGTACGTGACCCTATTTATATGGATATTTTGAGAGGATATTTTTCCGCTATTTTCATCCAAAAAATAGTCCCGTAGCTACGGCTATGCAACGATTTTTTGAATAAAACTATCGAAAAAAACTCTCTCTCAAATTTATCCATATAAATAATGTCACGTACTTAAGTAATTTTGCACTTATGAAAGCCCAATTACTTATGCTCAATTGCTTAAAATTCGCGCAAAGATAACAAAGGCAAATTGTCTGATATACTATTCTTGCAAAAACTTTATCTTCATTCTTAAATGATTGATTTTGAATGAGTTTTGCTCAGTAGAAAAAATAATTTGTCTTATTAAAAATATATTTTCACTATTTTTGATAATCTTTAGCGCATTTCAAACGATATTCGCTCAGAAATATTATTTTTGCTTTGCTTGTTAATTTAGATAAGGCAAGCAGTTTGCCAAATCCGCAGAAAAACCTTAGAGTCATGAATTTTGCTGTCTGTCCGCTAAGTATTGTTCCTGTCAGAGCTTCAAGTGCTGACAAAAGTGAGATGCTCACCCAGTTATTGTTTGGTGAATGTGTGGAAATTCTACACCGTAAAGGTAAACAATGGCTTAAAGTCCGCTGTCTTACTGATAATACAATTGGTTGGGTAAGCACGAATCAGTTGCAATTAATAACTCCATCTGAACAAGAAACTTTTCGTGATTTCTATGCCTTTTCTTTAGAATTTATACAGCCAATAATGAGTTCAGATATGTCGCGTCCGATTACGATTGGTGCACGCCTACCTGATTTTGATGGGATGCGCTGTACCCTAGGAGAGGTTGATTATACTTTTAGTGGACAAGCTGTTTTTCCAAGAGATTTAAAACCTTCAGCAGATTTAATTATCAAATTTGCTCGCAGATATCTGAATGCACCTTACCTGCACGGAGGACGGTCACCTTTCGGTATTGATGCTGGAGCGTTAGTCCAGTTGGTTTTTAGTTTTGTCGGCATTGTCCTACATCGTTATCCAGAACAGCAGGTCGAACAAGGACGAACCGTAGATTTTGTTCAACAAGCTCAGCCTGGCGATATTGCTTTCTTTCAAGCAAAAAATGGAAATATTACTCATGCGGGTATTCTGCTACCGGACGAAAAAATCATACATTCATACGGACAGGTTCGTATTGATAATGTAGATCATTATGGTATTTACAATGAAGAATTGAAAAAATACACGCACAAATTGCGAATTGTACGTCGATTCTTAGACAAAATACCAGAGAGGCAACCAGAGTCAATAACAGAAGACGCTGTTCCTGAAAATCAGATAGGAATGTTTTAATCCCGTGAAAAATCATGGA
>CAZQTE010000078.1:13116-16675 GCA_964595615.1 uncultured Saprospiraceae bacterium | reverse complement strand
TACTTTTACAAAACACTATTTTGAAAACATTTATTTCTCTAAGTAACGACAAAACAATAAGTCCTTACTAATCAAAATAACATTTCACCTTTTTATTGCCTAGTTTTCTCCTTCCTGGTCCACTATATCTGTCACCAGATTCTGTATTAAAAGGGTTAATTTTTAAGCCCACATAAATATCTGTTCCTGTAAAATCAGAACTTCGACCTACTAAACTTCCAATATTATCCGTCCCAACAATTAAGAATGCAGCTCTTGCGGATAAACCAACTCTAAAGTTTTGATAATTATGTAATACCAAAGGCATTTGAAACGAAAACCAGCGATGTTCATAACGCGGTGAAATAGCGATAATGCTATTCCTTACGATACCAGGTTTACTAAATCGCATTCCTTGGACGATAGTCGCATTTAGAAAGATATTTTCATTAAAGGAATAATCCGCTTGTAAGCTAATTCCTGTTGGTAAAAACATTCGAAAATTATTCCCTTGTAAAGTTTCATTAGGACTACCTGTCGTTTCTTCACTAAATTGTTGTAATAACTCGTTATATTGTTCAATTCCTTGAATATTCTCGAATTCGTCTACTGTAATATCTGTATATTGGGTAATCTCTGCGCGATGCTGTTGTGTATTTTGATCAAAATTTATATATCCAAAATCTAATAAAGCAGCACCAATTTTTAAAGTATAGCCTTCATCTTTATAACCTCCAAAGGTAGCACTAGCACCAATATCAAGACCAAAACCAGTCCCCGTCGTTCTGTTTGCAAAAGTCTCTTCCTCTAAACTTGCTGTTGTCAGACCATAATTAAAAGTAGCTAAGTCTGAAGCAATAGAGTCTTGTCCTATTTTAACTAAATCAAAAGTATTTACATTTTCAAAGTAAGCAGCTTCTTTACCACGCAAGTATTTAATATTCGCACCGATAGAAAGAAAACCAGCATTGGTTTCAACTTTATATGCGTAATTAATTCCGAGTTCATCCCAAACCATCATATTGCCATCAAAGGGACTGACAGGAAAAGTCTCAAAAAAATCTCTTTGGTCATAGGTATAAAAACTTAGATTGGTAGGAATATTAGGTGCTCCAAATGCAAAACGATAATTATAAAACGCCCCCAGAGTATGATTATTAATTTTAACCATTGCACTAGGTCCATTTACAGTTAGAAGTGAAGAAATGTATCTATCTTTTCCATCATCAAAGTAATCTGCTACAAATACATTTGAAGGCAATGAGTTCTCATTGGTAACATCTCCTGCATATCGCACATCTAAGTTATCTCTTTGTCCATAGAGCGCTAAAGTACTTGCATTCTTCACAAAACCATAGTTATTTTCAAAAAAGAAACCAAGGGAAGCCAAATTAACATCCCAGCTTAAGGGAGTCGAAATGGTAGCAGCCGGATTAAGAAAGACAGAATTAATTCCTGAATAATTTTCCAGACGCAAGCCCAATTGTTCTTGTCCAAGCAGACAAAAAGCATTAAACAAAAAGAATAAGGGCAAAAGCAGACTTTTGTTCTTCATAAGTGTATGGTCTAACTATAATTTCTGTTATCCGGTACCACTCAATGAAGCAAAATTTACTCCAAATAAATGGCTTATTTCCAAATAACGAACTCCGTACGTCGATTAGTACGCCGGTCTTCCGAATTTTCATTGGAGGTTATTGGTTGACTTTCACCAAAGCCTTGGTATTTTAGGCGAGAGGTAGCGACATTTTGCTCAATTAACCAATCGTAAACGGATTTTGCACGTGCTGTGGAGAGACTGAGATTATCAGACTCTGAGCCAACATTGTCCGTATGACCGTTGATTTGAATTTTTAATTCAGCATTGTCTTCTAATAGCTTTTTCAGCCGATTGAGTTCTGTAAGAGAAGTCGGGAGGAGTTCGGCAGAGCCACTTTCAAAAAATATGTTTTTTAGAATAATAGGTTGGTTAACTTCTGGCAAAACAGTAGTAGATTGAGGTACGGGAGTTAACGAAATTTTTAATAAAAAAGGTTCGTTATTTTCAGAAGCCGTTTCTAAGGCGAAATTATCAGAATAAAATAAATATCCATCTTTATTCACACTCAATCCATAGTTTTTTCCAATCCCCATGACGATGAGGAAGGTTCCGTCTGCCTCCGTTTTCGCATTTAAGTAAGGTAAGTTTCTTGTTAAATCTGTAATTTCTACTTCTGTAGCCAGAGGTTTTCCTGTATTTGCATCAGTAACGATTGCTTTTACGTAAGTTACTTTTTTGGGTTGAGCTGCTTCGTAGAGGTCGAATTTATAGAGGTCAACGCCGCCTTGGGCATTTTCAAAGTCGTCGCGGTCGCTGGCGAAGTAAGCCGTTTTTCCGTCTAAACTGATGACTAAAGTTCCTTCATCTTTTTCGGTGTTGATTGGAATTCCCATGTTTTTGGGTTCGCCCCAACCTTTATTTTCTACTTCCCAGCGAGAATAAAATAAATCTTTTTCACCAATTCCAGGATGCCCTTCTGAAGTAAAATATAAAGTCTGACCGTCAGCGTGAATAAAAGGAGTCACATCATTTTCGGGCGTATTAATTTTACTGCCAAGATTACGAGGTTTAGTCCATTTTCCATTAATTCGATAACTGACAAAAAGGTCTTTTCCCCCCATTCCCCCTGGGCGGTCACTCGAAAAATAAAGTGCGTCTCCATTGGGTGTTAAAGAAGGCTGTGACTCCCAGTATCTGGTATTGATACCTTCGGGCATAAGCTGTGGTGGGATATATTTTCCATTCTCAAATGTCGAATAATATAAATCACAACGCCCAATACCATTTTCACGATTGCAAGCTGTAAAAATGAGCAACTTCCCATCGGCAGTTACTGTTTGTGCACCTTCATTTTCAGGTGTATTAATTGCAGTAAATGGTGTTGCTGTTTTCCAATTTCCTTCTACATCTTTTTTGCAGGTGTAAAAATCCTCGTTCCGCCTCTCATTACGTGTAAAAATGAGCGTCTCGCCGTCAGCAGTGAAGGCGGGGAGATATTCATGATTAGAAGTATTAATTGCTGGTCCTAAATTTTCAGGTTTGAAAGGTACAGGATTAGCATAAGCGTAGGCAAGAAATTCGGTAGACTTCAAATGCCCTTTTGCTCTCAATTTTATCTTTTCAGCAGGGTCTGTATTTAAAAAATCCTTTAAATGCTCAGAAGCTTCTGAATATTTTTTTGCTTTTTTTTCAGCTATAGCAAGGTTGTAATAAACTTGATAATTATAGGCAGGAGCAATTTTTAAAATAGATTCGTACATCGCTTCCGCCTCCGCATAATTTCCTTGTTGATAATAAACATCCCCTAATAGCATACGCGCATCTAAAAAAGTCGGTTCTTTTTCCAATGCTCTCTTTAAACTCTTCTCCGCATCCGAAAAATTATTCACCGATGCTTCTCTAAATGCATTATCATAAGCACTTAAAACTTTAGCAGAAACTGTTCTATCGGTCGCATATTCTTGAGCAAATATCGAACTAGAAAAGCAAAAAAGTATAAAACAGAAAAATAAACGCATAATTAGAATTACGTGTCCTTAG
>CAZQTE010000078.1:0-13016 GCA_964595615.1 uncultured Saprospiraceae bacterium | reverse complement strand
GCAAAAAAGTATAAAACAGAAAAATAAACGCATAATTAGAATTACGTGTCCTTAGTAAAAGTGATTTAAAGAAAACTTATAACAGTTTGAACATTCTTTAAATGACCCTAACAGACGATTTATGAATTTAGAAAAGGCAAAACAAGTAGAATGACTAAAACAAAAAATCAGCCACTTTAAATTGCCTAAACACTCCTCAACAATAAGACGAAAAAAAGGTATCTTGTTCACAAAATTGGACAAGATACCTTTTTTAAAACGCTTAAATCAGTAAAATATTTCTAAACTGATTTTAATAGAAGCTCTTCTTATCTCGCGCCATACGACGCAATAAAGGACTACAGCGATAACGGTCTTCCAAATATTCATTATGCAAAGCGTCCATTCCTTTTACCACTTTCTTGATGCCTATTTCATCCGCCCAACGTAATAAACCCTTTGGATAATTGACTCCTTTTTCCATTGCCGTATCAATATCATCACGTGAAGCAATATTTAGATAAAGTGCATCGGCAGCTTCATTTATAAGCATGAGAAGAATGCGTTCGACAATTTGCTCTCCCGTTTTTTTGTTCTTTGTTGGTTCAGGATTGGCTGCGCCTTCGGAGTAGTCGTAGTATCCGCGTCCACTTTTCCTACCTAACCAACCAGCTTCTGACATGCGTTTTTGTGTGAAAGAAGGTTTATATCGTGGGTCGTAGTAGAATGAGGTAAAGACCGTCTCCGTTACTTTATAATTAATGTCGTTTCCGATATAATCCATTAAAGTAAATGGTCCCATACGGAAGCCTCCAATCTCTTTCATCGCCCAATCAATTGTAGGAATATCTGCTAAGCCTTCTTCATAAATACGTAAGGCCTCGCCATAAAAAGGACGAGCTACTCGGTTGACGATAAAGCCAGGCGTATCTTTTGCTAAGACGGTTAACTTACCCCAACTTTCAATAATTTCGCGTGATTTTTCAGTTATCTCAGGACTTGTTTGAACGGCTGGAATTATCTCTACCAACTTCATCAAAGGCGCTGGATTGAAGAAATGAATCCCAATAACGCGCTCTGGCTTTTTGCAAGCCGCAGCTATAGATGCAATACTTAAAGAAGAAGTATTAGACGCTAAAATCGTTGTGCTAGAAACAACATCTTCGAGTTGTTCAAAAACGGCTTTTTTGATTTCGTGATTTTCGATAATAGCTTCGACGACTAAATCACAATTCTTAAAATCAAAACGACTATTAACCAAATAAATGCGTCCGAAAATAGCTTTTGATTCGGCATCAGTCATACGACCTTTTTCTACCAAACGATTCAATATCTTTAGTAGTTTTTCCTGTGCACGTTTGAGTGCGTCAGGATTATTGTCATACAAAATAACGTCGTGTCCTGCCGTGGCAGCAACCTGTGCAATTCCTGTCCCCATTGAACCACTTCCGAATACACCTACTTCCATTTTTAAATTTTGAATGATTAATTTTGAATTTTGAATGACGACAAAAGTTGTTTATCATTTTAGGAAGCTTCTTCTAATGCTGCTTTCTTTTCTACTCTCGACACAATAATAATACTCGCTTCATACAAAAAATACAAAGGAATACCTATCAAACACTGCGTAACCACATCTGGCGGCGTAATAATCGCTGCTAAAATCAAGATAACAACAACCGAATGTTTACGATAAGACCGCAAAAAATCCGAACTCACCAGACCTACTCGCGCTAAGAAATACATCACTACGGGCAATTCAAATGCGACACCTGCTGGCACCGTAAACATTACCATATAACTCACATAACTCGATAAAGTAGGATTATTAACAACGCCTGGAATTTCATAGCCAGCTAAGAAATTCACTGCAAAAGGAGAGATAATGAAGTAACCAAAAAGAACTCCAAGACTAAATAAAACGGAACAAATAAAGACTGTTCCGCGTGCTGCCTTTTGTTCTTCTTCGTACAAACCTGGCTTAATAAAACTCCAAATTTGATAAAACACATAAGGAAATGCTACAACGAAACCACCAATAAATGCCACCTTAATATGGGTGATAAATGCCTCTGCAAATTGCGTGGCTTGCACCTCAAAAGGAGGAGGAGAAAAACACAAATTGTCTCCTAATCCGATTGCATTGGATAAATTACAAATCGCTCGGTAGGATAAAAACCATTCTTCTTTTGGTCCGAAAATGATGTTTTGAAATACGGCATCGCCCAACAGGAAAATGACTATTCCAACAGCTATAATCGCGGCAACAGATTTGACAATATGCCAGCGTAATTCTTCGATATGGTCAAAGAAACTCATTTCCGCCTCCGCAGTCAACTCGCGTGTGTGCGGGTCAATTTTGTCTATGTCAACTTGGTCAAGAGCCATTTTTTTTGAGATTTTAGACAATAGACTTTAGATGTTAGATTAGAAAAGTCTAAAATCTAACGTCTAAAATCTAACATCTTACTTATGCATTAAAATGATTCCACCCTTGTGCTTTGATAGGGTGTATGTTTCCGCCTGTTGTGTGTAGTTTTATTCCTTCTGATTCTTCGGTGATTTCGCCAGCGATAAAGATGTCTGGAAGGAATTTGACTTTATCTACGTCTTTTGGATTAATCGTAAATAAAAGTTCGTAATCTTCTCCTCCGCTTAGTGCGCATGTGATTGGGTCCATATTGAAATCAATCGCTTGTTCTTGCGCTTCGGGGTGAATAGAAACGCCACTTTCTTCTAAGAATGCACCTACTTTTGATTGTGTACAGATGTGGAATAATTCAGAAGCTAATCCATCCGAAATATCAATCATTGACGTTGGGACAACGCCCGCATTTCCAAAACCTTGAATAATATCAAAACGCGCTTCTGGTTTCAAAATTCGCTCTACTAAGTAAGGTTTTTCTGTCAAATCAGGTTTCATATTCGGGTCAGCGAGATAAACTTGTTTCTCTCTTTCTAAAAGTTGTAAACCTAAATAAGCCGCGCCCAAATTTCCTGTAATACAAATTAAATCTCCCACTTTCGCACCATTCCGGTAAACGATTTTCTCCTTGTCAGCCTGTCCAATTGCCGTCACGCTAATCACCAGACCTTTCGGAGATGAAGTTGTATCTCCTCCTATCAAATCCACTTTATAAAAATCACAAGCTGCGTGAATTCCTGCATACAATTGTTCCAATGCTTCAACCGAATAACGATTTGACAAAGCAATTGAGACTGTGATTTGCTTCGGACGCGCATTCATGGCATAAATATCAGACAAATTCACGACCACAGCCTTATATCCCAAATGCTTCAAAGGCGTATATGACATATCAAAGTGAATGCCTTCGACCAGCATATCTGTCGAAACCACCGTTTGCATATTACCATTATCAATAACAGCAGCGTCATCTCCAATACCGTATTGAGACGACTTATTTTTTAAAGGATGATTGTCGGTGAGGTGCTTGATTAAACCGAATTCACCGAGTGTATTAACGTCTGTGCGTTTTGTTTTTGACATTTAGTATTATTGGACAGGCGAGAGGTGAGAGGTGAGAGGTGAGAGACCAAGCATTCTTAGCCTCTCACCTCTCAACTCTTTCCTCTCACCTAATTATTTCTTATTGTATTTACTCATCGTATGTGCCAAGCCGATAGCACCAAAACTTAGGGCTGCTTCTGCTGCGAAGTCAATGATTTCGGGCAGCTGTTCTTGTTCTTGTTTGTCCCATTCTCCTAAAACGAAATTGACCTGCTTTCCTCTCGAAAAAGTATCGCCGATGCCTAATCGCAAGCGCGCATAGTTACTGCCGCCTGTCATCTTATCAATATCTTTGAGTCCGTTGTGTCCTCCAGGGCTTCCTTTCCCACGCATCCGCTGACTGCCAAAAGGTAGATTTAAATCATCCAAAACTACAAGAATATTAGATTTTTCAATTTTCTCTTTTTGCATCCAATAACGGACTGATTTTCCTGACAAATTCATATAGGTCGAAGGCTTCAACAAAACGTAAGTGCGGCTACGGTGCTTGAATTTTGCGACTGAGCCTAAGTTTTCAGACTTCCAATTTGCACTTTGCTGTGCTGCCATTTTGTCCACGACATCGAAACCGATATTGTGGCGCGTATTGTCATATTTTGCACCAATATTGCCTAAGCCGACAATCAAATACTTCATAGGGTCGGGTTCTATTTTTTCCGTTGATGAGAAGAGTCTCTGAAGTGAATTGAGCCAATTATTTAGGTAATTTATAAACATCTTTTTCCGCTATTTTCCTCAAAAAAATAAGTCCGTAACGAGGCTATGCACTGATTTTTTTAAGAAAACTACCGAAAAAATCTCGTTTCTAAATTTACCGAAATAATTAACACAACTCACTTAATAAAACTGATAAGCATGGACTTCGTTTGATTTTGGCTGCAAATTTACGCATAAAATAACAAATCGGTACTGTCAGTTGGACAATACCGATTTACTATTTTTAAATCCAAATTATAAAACCTTATTGAATAGACATTTTCAACGTTGAACTTAACTAAATTATATCAGTTTGATTTTGAACAAGTTAGAGTGGAAATCTAACATCTAAAGTCTAATATCTAACATCTCTAATTTGAATTTGAGTTTCCTACTGCTGCACACCTTCATACATTGCGCGCGTCGCTTCTTCTGAGAATGCGCCTATAATACCATTTCTAAAACGGTACTCTTTGTCTCCTTGTAATTTTACATAACGAAATCCATAACTCGCACGCGTGCTATCCAATTGCGTTTTGTAGATAAAACCAGCGGGGTCGTCCTGTACAATTTCAGAGAAGAAAGGATCACGTTTCGCATCTGCAATTTCTTCTGCTTTAATGGCTTCGACATTAGCAGAACCAGCTGCATCTGAATAACGAATTTGCACGAAATAATCATCCCCTTTTCTGATGCTCACTTCTTGCATTACGATTAAATCATCTGTTGAAACCTGTGCGCTGTCTGGTGCCATGATTGTGATTGGCACACCATTATCCATTAAATCTAATGCTTTGAAAGGGTTAACAGGTTCTGTTTTACAAGCTGTCATACATAGGATTAAAGCGAAGAAAACAAATATTTTATGTGTCATTGATTTTGATTTATTAGTTCTTAAGAAAGAAGAAGACAAATGTAAGTTCTTTTTCTAAGTACGTGACATTATTTATGAAAGATTAAGATTCGTGAAATTATTTTTCATCTAAATTCTAAAATAATTAAACGTCAAATTTATTTTCAATGTATTGATTGTCAAATATTTAAAAATAAAATACTCTTCTTTTAAAAATTAGACAAGTCATAAATTACTCAAAATGCTAAAAGCTTGCGCGATATTTGTCTTAGTAGATATTGAAAATGCTAATCATTTTTTAAACCAAATTATTTAACGGTATCGAATTGCTTCGATACCGTTTTTTAATTTATCGTTCTAATTTATCGCAATAGCGTAAATCTTTTCACGCCAAATACTTTTTCTTCATTCTTCACACGCAAAAAGTAAATTCCATTATTTGTGTTTAAAGAAATTTGTGTAGTCGTCCCCGTAGCTGTATGCGTTGAAATCAATCTTCCCTGTGCATCAAATACTTCTAAAAGCACATTCTCATTCAAATCTCCTAAATCGACAAAAAGGTCTTTTGTCGTTGGATTTGGATAGACTTTGATTTGATTGTTACTCTCAATATCATCTACATCCGAAACAATGACCATATTACAATCTGAAATGGTCTCACATCCACTGCGCGTGATGACTAAAGCATATTCGCCCGTGCTTGTTGGAAAAAAAGCTTGTTCATTTGCTCCTTCTATAGGAGCAAAATTATTTTCACAATCTAACCATTGATATTGAGCACCAGCAATATTTGACTCTAATCCAGAAGTTATTTCAATGACTTCAAAATTTGAACTGTCTTGTACGATTACAGAAATGCTAATGGTATCGGCGCCTATTTCGCCCTCTCCACACGCACTATTCTCCGCAATCAAAAGCACCTCATACTCTCCAGGGCAATCATAAGTATGCGAAGGGTCTTCTTGTGTAGAAATACCGCCGTCGCCAAAATTCCATGTATAACTATCCGCATTTTGACTCAAATTAACAAAAGTAACCTCTGCTTCTTGTGTGTTCGCATCCGCAAAAATTTCTTGAGGTGTGGCAAAAGCAACTATTTGAGGTTCAACGCAACGAATCGAATCTATATATTCTACATTCAAAATATTTTCACCTAAAACGCTAATATTTCCAGTTGCAGTAAGGACAGGAATACCGTATGCCTTATCAAACCATTTGTACTCAACCGCAGTATCTATCGTAGGAACGACTGTCGAATCAAACATAATTGTATTCTCGGTAATAATGATAGTTTTCATTTTTAAGACATCATCAAACTCTCCGTAAGGAGTAGTTAAAGAGCCATATCCTTCTACGGTATTTGTGCGTTGAGTTTTTACATTTAATGAAAAAGCAAAACCAAAGTCAGAGAAATCGAGCGTGTATTCTGAGTCTGAATTATCGCTTCCTCCAAACTGTATAGGAAATTGATAAACAGAATCTGGGTCGCTATATTCTGTCAATAAAGGTAAAGTGATTGGAACTCCTTCTAAATCTACCGATGCACCAGTCATTCTTGTTTCGAAAACGTTTCCTTCTTTTTTGTAGTGAGTTACTAAATCAGTTAAACCAAATCCCATAAGTTCTATACCGTCAAAGTCTAATTGTGCGATATTAACAAATTCGGCAAATTGACCAGCACAACCGAAAAATATACCATTTGTGAAACACCAAGAAAATTCATAGCCACCATCTGCCGCATCAATCCAAGTACTGTTTTCTTGTCCATCGAAATCTAATTCTGCATAATTCCAATCAAAATCTTCCCCAGTTTGGGCAAAATCAAATTCACCACCACCTGTAGTACTTAGTCGAAATTCATCTCCAGCTTCTAAGAAGTCAGCATATTCATAAGAAATTTGAGCATGAATGTTCATTATTCCAAAAAAGAAAGTAAGAGTTAAAAGTAAAAATTTAGGGTACATAATTATGATTTTTCGTTCTTTGACAAATCCCGTGATAGGAAAAAAATAAAAATCTAAAATCAAAGTAACCACTTAGTTTTTTATTTTTTTCATATCACATGTCACGGGATTTGTCAGAGAACCTGATTCTAAAATGATTTCGTTCTTCGCCAGATTGTGTAACAGGAAATAAAATGAAAAGCTAAAATCAAATAACTACTTAGCTTTTTATTTTTTTCATGTCACTTTCACACAATTTGGCGGAGAAGCAATGATTTTTGTCTGAGTTCTATTAGCAAAGATAATTGAAGAAAACTTATTGAACGTTAAAATCGGATTACTTGTAAAATTAGTGTCGAACTATTTAATCGTAAGACTTGTTTCTTTTCGTCTATCTTTGCGTCTAAATTTATATATTAATTTTCCTTCTAGACCAAATCGTTTGAAAGTGATATATAAAATAAAAAGCAGCATCAAATATGAAATTATATTTTAACGATACTCTAAATTTTCTTTCCAAACTCACGCCGCGTCGAGTGTGGAATGCTGCTCAATTGGTCTCCTCTTTCTATGTCACGAAATGGAAAAAGAAACCTGTACAGTGGGGTTTGCCTATGACAATTTCTGTCGAACCAACAACTGCTTGTAATTTAAGGTGTCCAGAATGTCCTTCGGGCTTGCGTGCGTTTACGCGTCCGACGGGAAATTTAAAGGAAGATTTTTTCCGCGATACGATAGACGAACTCTATAAAGACCTTCTGTATTTAATTTTCTATTTTCAAGGTGAGCCGTATATCAATCCAAACTTTTTGGATATGGTGAAATATGCACACGATAAAGGCATTTACACGATTACGAGTACGAATGGGCATTTTTTGAATGATGCGAATGCGAAAAAGACGATTGAAAGTGGCTTGGATAGAATGATTATTTCAGTGGATGGAACGACACAGGAGGTTTATGAAAATTATCGGAAAGCAGGAAAGTTAGAGTCTGTTTTACAAGGTGCGCGTAATGTGGTGAAATGGAAGAAAAAGATGAATTCTAAAACACCTCATTTGATTTTTCAGTTTTTGGTGGTGCGTCCAAATGAACACCAAATTGATGATGTTTATCGTTTGGCAGAAGAGATTGGAATTGACGAGGTAAAATTGAAAACGGCGCAAGTTTATGATTATGAAAATGGGAATGACTTGATTCCTACGATTAAGAAATATGCGCGTTATTCTGAAAATGCGGATGGAACTTGGGGCGTTAAAAATGAACTATTGAATCATTGTTGGAAGTTATGGCACTCTTGTGTCATTACTTGGGATGGCATGGTTGTGCCTTGTTGTTTCGATAAGGATGCCGAGCACCGTTTGGGTGATTTGAAGAAAGAAACTTTTAAGGAATTATGGCACGGCCCTGCTTATAATGGTTTCCGGACTTCGCTTTTGCAAGGACGCGACCAGATTGATATTTGTACGAATTGTACGGAAGGATGTAAGGTTTGGGCGTAAAACGGTAGACGGTTGACGGTCGCTTCGCTTGACGGTGGACGGCGACGTGAGATTTAGACAACTTTATATTCGTGTAAGTGTTTTACAATTTCACAATAACACCCGTCAAGTGCAACGGCCGTCCACCGTCAAGCATAGCGACCGTCAACCGTCCAAATGAAAAACGAAAAATTCTTTCTTCTTATACTCGCCATTACTCAATTTACACACATCATTGATTTTGTGATAATCATGCCTCTGGGAAAACAACTCATGGGCATTTTTGATATTACGCCGAGTCAATTTGGTCGTTTAGTGTCTGCTTATGCGGCGGGTTCTTTTTTGACGAGTTTCTTTGCGGCAGGTTTTGTGGATAGATTTGACAGAAAACAGGCTTTGTTATTTTTGATGATTGGCTTTACGATTGGGACTTTTCTTTGTGCGGCGGCGACGAATTATACTTTCTTTATTTCCGCGCGCTTTATCACGGGAGCATTTGGGGGCGTGATTAGTGCTTTGGTCTTTTCGATTATTGGAGATGTCATACCTTATGAAAGGCGGGGGAGTGCTATGGGACTGGTTTTGACGGCATTTTCGGCAGCTTCAATAATTGGTGTGCCTGCGGGAGTGACAATTGCTGCAAGCTTTGGTTGGCAGACAACTTTTTTGACAATTGGGGCGATTGGAGTAGTCGTTGTGGGTTTGATTTATAAATTTATTCCACCGATAACTGGACATCTTTTAGATAAAAGTAAAATGGCTTCGCGCAGTCCGATTACGACGGTTGCAAATATTGTTAAGGACAAAAATCAGTTATTGGCTTTAATCTTTACAGTTGTGTTGATGTTGGGGCACTTTACGATTATTCCATTTATTGCGCCTTATATGCAGTTTAATGTTGGCTTTTCAGATTGGGAAGTGGCTTATGTTTATTTATGTGGTGGAATTCTATCCGCAATTCTACTACCAATTTACGGGAAGTTAACGGATAAATATGGCGCGTTTAACATCTTTATTTTTGCCTCTACAATTGCTTTGTTTTCAATTTATGCGATTACCAATTTACCTCCTGTTTCTATTCCGATTGCTTTATTAGTGACTTCTTCTTTCTTTGTGGCTTCGAGTGGTCGGACAGTGCCTTCTACGACTATGGTGACCTCGGTGGTGACTCCTGAGACGCGCGGTAGTTTTATGTCGGTGCGTTCTTCGTTTCGAGAAGCAGGTTTGTTGTTGGGTTCTTTGGCAGCGGGGGAGTTGATTACGGAGAATGCGGACGGGACTTTGGCGGGTTTTGAAGTAGTTGGTTATTTTACGATTGGGATGAGTGTGTTGGCTGTTTTTTTTGCTCGGAAGTTACGGGTGGTGGACTAGAATAAACTCATTGAAAATAGTATTCCTCTTTCTTTGTTCCCATGTTTCCATCTTTTTTCATACTGTCATAAGTGAATTTATCTGTGTTGATACCTATTATTGGTAATAAGATTTTGGTATGACTATTATTAAGCTTCTCATAAAAGAAATAATGCCCATTAATTTCTTTTATTTCGCCCATCTCTATCATTTTTTGAAATGGTCTTATCTGCAATTTTTCACCTTTAATTTTAAGAAGTTTTTTGTAGAAAAAAATATCTGTCCCACTTGACCAGAGTACTTGTAAGTATTCTTCCTCAAGAAACGCTACTGTTATTTGAATATCTTCGTTAAGGACATATACTTGATTTCCATTTTCATCATCGTAAGAATGTTCTAAGATTAATACATCTCCATTACTATTTTCTATAAGCTTTAGATTTTTAGTCTCATAATTATACTCAATCAATTGAACATTTATCCAGTTTGCTTTACGGAAAGAGTTCAATTCATTTGTAAGTATGAACATATCTGCCTGACTTGGTGTCTCTGTTATTAAAAAAGATATGAATAAAAAAATAGTACAGCTCAATTCGGTTAATTTTAAACTTTCACTCATACACTCAACTTAAAAATATTTAAAAAGTGCAGGAGTGAAAGTATGTTATGTTAAAAAGTTGCAAATTATCATCCTGCAATAATAAAGGACAAATTATCCACAACAATCATCTTGTCCAGGTATTGCACTAATTGTAGGGTATATAGCAGGTCCTCCATCGGATTCCTCTATTTCAAAAGTCGACTCCAGTGGAAAAATAGTTACCAACTGATTCCACAAATGAAATTCATAAAAATTTTCAAACTCCTCCTGCGCTAAAATAGTTCCATAAACTCTTCCTTCACCCATATTTTCTACAGCTCCAGCCGTAGCGGCGTTGAAAGCATTTGCCAATGAATTTTTAACCTCACATTCATCCTCTCCAAGTGTAGTAATTGTTAAATCAATGTCAATTTGATATTTAAAATACCTCATTTGAAAAGTAAGAAAGGAGAATTCAGCAAAGTTCGCCTCAAGTTTATCTATTGAAACTTCATATCTGTTATTTCCGATTGGAATTAGGACAAAAGACTCACAACTATAAGGTAAAATAGAGGTAGTTATGTCCTCTTCGTTGTCTTCATCTATGATAATTGCTGCGCCGTTATTATTTACCGCATCAGCACTGATATCTACCATACAAGATGCGAAACTTTCTGGACTTCCACAATCGTTAAATATCTGATTAATCAAAGAAGTATCATTAAAAGGCAAAAGTCCTTCTGACGACAAAGTTTGCATTACATTTACTAAAAATTCGATATCTTCCAAATTTTCAAAAGCATCAATATTCTCCAATATCTCATCAAGTACGTCGTCTCTAAAGGCTAAAAACCCTTGTTGTCCATCTGACAATCCACAGAAGGTACTAAAAATATTATGATATTGCATAGAACGGTCAGTCAAATTGTTAATAGTACTGACAAAACTCAAATATAAGCCTTCTGCGGCTAACGCTTCAATCGCAGCCTCAACATATTCAAAAAGTGTAGCATTTCCATTAAATGAAGCTTCTTGTAATACACCTAATAACGCATTTTCAATTTCAGCATCAGATAAACTTGGATTATCCCACCTATCGTGAGCCAAATCCGTCATCATTTCTGTAAGCAAAGCATTCATGAGAGAAGAAGAAGTACTTAAACTGGTTTCACAATTATTGAACTCCTGATTCAAGTAATTATAATGTGCATCAAACTGTAAAGCTAAATCATGTAGGTGTTGTGCATTTTCCTTGTCATAATCATCAACATAGGGATTGCTGTCATCACTACCACCTCCACCACCTTCACCAAAAATAATTGTTGAAGAATCCAAACCTGTACCTATAATGTCAGCAGTTGTTTGATTCCAACACCAATATTGTTGCGTCATGATCCAACCTGAATGCACACGATAAACAGAAGTTGATTGTGAACCTCCTGTCCCTGTATCTTGAAATCCAGTTCCAGGGTGCCAAACAGGAACAGTAATCCAAGCACAAATATATTCCCTCAAAGTCGCATCTTCATCAGGATTTATAGAATGAAATGTAAGCAAATGAAAGAGGAAATCAAAATTTCCAAAAATTAAATCATCAAACTGTACAAATATTCCTGCCGAAGAGATAACATAATTATTCAATGCTTCTTCTGTGAGTTGCAATATTGTCGGACGTATTACTAAGCTTTGAAATGCCAATTCATCTTCACTAACATAAACAGGTAAAAAACCTAAAATATTATTTGCGTCAGCCTTTGCAAAAGGAATATATATCGCCTGTCCTGTGATGACTTCTCCACCAATTTCTTGATTTTCAGCAAACTCTAATTTGATTAGTTTATCCCAAATTGGATAGCCAATTATTTCTGTTAGTTCTCGAATAGTTCTATCAGAATCTTCCAAGCTTTGGAATTCACGTTTAATCCCATTAATTAAATCTTCGTCGTTAAGAACTAACTCATCATTTCTTAACTCAGCATTGTTATTATAGTTAACTAACTTACTTGAATTAAAAGTAAAAAAGTCCCCCATTAGTTCCGTTTGATTAACTTCTTCGGAAACTATTGCTACTGATTCCTCTAAAATATCATCCTTATCTTTCTTACAGGAATAGGAAAAGCATAAAATCGCCAAAAAAATCAGCGCACTTACTTTGTTTCGTAAAATCATAGTATAAGTTTTTAAAAATTTCAATTATCAATATCAATAATTGTTAAACCAAAATAAAGGAGAATAATTGACTATTTTTTCAGTTTATCACTCATGGCTCTATATCATTTTGAATCATCATATATCTGTATATCATTACTTAACCCTAATATAAAATTTACTATGAAGATTGGCTTAATCATTAAACATGCGCGTGAACGCAGAAACTACACCCAAGAGTATTTAGCATACAATCTTGGTATTTCTCAAAACACTTACAGTAAAATTGAAAGAGATAAAATTAGATTGTCTCTGAATAGATTTTTATCAATTTCTGAAATACTGCAAATGGAACCAGGATTGCTTCTCGTTGAGATTAAAATGCTGAATACTAACTACACCGAAGAGAAGAGAAGAGAAGAGAAGAGAAGAGAAGAGAAGAGAAGAGAAGAGAAGA
>CAZQTE010000077.1:0-16677 GCA_964595615.1 uncultured Saprospiraceae bacterium | reverse complement strand
AATTAACATCTATTTTTTTCGAATAATGGTTAGACCATCTCTTAAAGGCATGATAATGTTTTCGACGCGTGGGTCTGCATTGACTTTTTTATTGAATGCGTCTAAGAGTTGAGTATCTGCATCTGTCGCACCTGAGATGACCTTTCCACTCCATAATACATTATCTGCTAAAAGGATACCCCCAGAATTGACTTTTTCGATAATTAAATCATAATAAAAGGCATAATCTCTTTTTCCTGCATCAATAAATACTAAATCGAAGGTTTCATCTAAGTCTCCAGCAATGACCTTTGCATCGCCAATATGTAGTTTGACTTTATCTTCCAAACCTGCTTTTTTGACGTATTTATGGATGATATACTCTAATTCAGGATTGCCTTCTATCGCATGAATAATCCCGTCTTCTGCCAATCCTTCTGCTAAACACAAAGTTGCATAACCAGTGAATACTCCCAATTCTAAAACACGACGCGGACGCTGCATTTTTGATAATAAACTCAAGAAGCGACCTTGCAAATGTCCTGACATCATTTGTGGTGCAAGTGTTTTTAAATAAGTCTCTCGCTCCAATTCATAGAGAATGTCAGATTGAGGTGTACTGTGATTAGAACAGTATTTGTGTATTTCTTTTTGGTGGCGATTCATTCAATTTATGTTGTGGCTACAAAGGAAACAAAAAAGGGTCTATTCTCGCGTAAAGAATAGACCCTTTTTTGTTTTTGATTTAAAATTTCATGATTTTGAAATTATAAAATCTATTATTTTCCTTTTCCGATATTTGAACTAAATACAGTCCATTTTGCCAATTTTTAGAATCTATTATTAATTCCTCTTCTTGAGATAATGTTTGATTTATTAAACGTCCGTTGATGTCACTAATACTCACCTGAATGGCTGAACTATAAGCATTTTCAATAGTCAAATATTCTCTAATTGGATTTTGTTTGATAGAAATCTCTTGCACAAAAATATTCGAATTAAAGACCATTTCTCCATCAAAAATAGTGCAATTTTGATTGATAGGATTGAGTTCAATAGGAGCACCTGGACTGAGGTCTCGACCTTCAAATGCGGAATAATCAGTCGGATAGCGATATGCACGAAATAAACTATGACCGACGGCATTGTCACCTTGATTTAGAGGACCAAGAGGGGAAATAGGATTAATATATTGCCAAACGATTTGATTATCTGGATTGATTTCAATAAGTCGTCCCTCTCTACCTTCACAAATAAGTGTATTCCCATTCGGCTGTCTTTGAGCTCCAGATAAAATGGCAGATAATAAATCTATCGATGTGCCTCCATAAGACCAAAACAAATCTGTTGGAGCAAAAGCAGCATTTTCTTCTATTTCATAAATACCATCAGCGTTAATAGGAGGACTGATTATATCAACGGAAGAAAAATTACCTTCTGGGCGATTGGTACCATTATTAAAAACCATGATTTTTCCTTCATCTAAAAGACCTTGAGCTATCCAATGTGCGTCGTGTTGCCCAAAGAATTTTTGGTCGCTTTCTTCTCCTCTTTGATAAGCTCTAGGATTACCCCAACGGTATAAAATGTCTCCTCCTTTATTTGCATTTCCTCCACTATGACTGGCTGCCTCCGCGGTTGACGTACTGTGGTCTATGATGTATATTTCATTTAAGTGTTTGGAACTGAGTAAAATTTGGTCTAAAGATGCATTATAGTTTATTGAATTAAAATGTAGCCAATCTGTAGCTTCTGTCTCTAACACGTAATTTAAGTCCCACAACTCTGGATGCTCATTTATCAAACCAAAATTATCTAAAGAACTATCAGTATCTTGTACGACATGGTCCCAAAGATGCCACTCCCAGACTATGTTCGCTTCATTTTCTCCTATTGGTTCTATTTCAATGATTTGCTCTGACCAAACATCACCTTCTACTATCCTACCAAGAGAATTCGCCTCTTCTTCTGAATGAAATTCCCAAGCGAGAAGTAAAATATTACCATTTTCTAATACCTCAAAGTCATGGTGTAGTTGATGTTCCTCATTTGAATAAGTAAAATGCCAAATTAGGTTTCCCTCCCAATCAAAGCGTTCAATTCTACCGCCAGAACCGCCAGCATTAAAAGAATTATTAATGCGAGCTGCACGAATTAAAGAACCGTCTTCAAGTAAATAAGCTGCTGCTCCTGGGAAATATTCTGATGTCCAACTATTGACTTGATTACCACAATTATCCACTAAATAAGTACTGGTACTATTTAAAGAAGAAATGATAGTATAGCCATTAAAACTATCTTCGGTGTTTTGTAGCATCCCAATTGTTTGTGTGTTTGCCCATTGATAGCAAATACACAAAAATAAAACTGCACAGATTCTCTTCATTATAATTTTCTTTATGGAATGATTAAAACTAAAAAAAGGTACTTCTCTCCGAAGAGAAAAGTACCTTTTTTATGCATGACTAAAAGTTAGTTGAAAAACAGATTTTTAGTCAAAAAGCAATTACTTGCTAACAGTAAATTTAACTGTAGAAGTACCTTCAGCACTGTTTAAGTTTACAAAGTAAACACCATTTGTGAAGTTAGTTGCATCTAATTGGAATTGGTTAACACCAGCGTTGAAAGACTGAGTGATAGTCTTAACCGCTTGACCAACTACATTGTAAACAACTACATCAATATCAGTAGCTTCAGTCAAACCGAAAGTTACATTAGCCAAACCAGAAGTTGGGTTTGGAGAAACAGTCAAAGCTGTCAAACCTTCGATAGCAGTTACGCTACTTGTGAAATTAGCTTGGTAAGGAGTTCCTTCTGCATTTGTGAATGCACCACCTTCTGCGATAACTACACCGTTAGCATCAATAGCAGAGTAAGCACCAGCACCGTATGAACAACAGATACCATCACCATAATCATCATAGATTACAAATTCGTAACAACCGTCAACTGGCACTTCAGCAGTTTCGTTGTAAGTTGTGTTGTTTGCTAATACACCAGGACCATTTGGACCTCCTGAAGGTCCGTTTTGACCACCACCAGATGCGCCAATCGCAGGATTACCACCTTCAGCATATACGATACCATCTAAGTCACGTAATACCCAGTAAGTTTCGTAACCGTAGTTATCAGTAATTACTTCGATATTTACAGTATTAGACATAGACTCAAGAGTCGTAGGACTCAAAGAAGATGTTACAGAGTTGTAATCATCTACATCATCAGCACTACCGTTTACTGCATCTACAGAAACAAGAATTTCTGAAGCTTCAGAAACTGTGATTTCAGCAAAAGTAAGGTCAGCAATCTGGAATGTAGATAAAGAACCTTCATATTCTACAGTTTCAGTCAATGTACCATTAATGTACAATCCTAAAGAAGCAGAAGTAATTTCAGAATCACCCAAGTTTTGGAATTTAACGCTAGGAGAGAAAGCTGCATCTCCACAGAAAGTACCTTCTAAACCATCGTATGCTAAGATAGCACCGTTGTTAGAACCTGCCGCTTGAGGACAGTCGTCTACTGCTGCATAGTGTACAGCTGCACTTACTTGTCCAATTTCAGTAACTGTACGGTTAGGACAAACAGCGTAAAGAGTTGGGTAGTATGCGATTTCGTAAGCACTAGCAATACTCGCATCGTCAATGATTGGATATCCTGTACCTGTAATCCAGTCACCAGTAGTATTTCCACCAGTACCTTCTAGGTCTGCTTGAGTAGTATTTGCATCACCTTCTATCATGAAAACATACATTTCATCTGTGCCATCAGGACCATATTCTTCCCATACTGTCTCTAAAGTACCTCCTTGGTGGTAAGACCAACATGGAGGACACCAAGTTGCAGAAACGTCAAGGATTACAGTTTTTCCTTCGTCCAATAGAGAGTATAAGTTGTGCTCAACACCATTGATGTCCGTAGCTGTAAAATCAGGAGCAATGCTACCGTCAGCTAATTGCGCATTTGCATTAAAAGATAAAGCTAATACAAATGTGAAAAGGGTAAAAATTCTTTTCATAATTACTTGAGTTATTTAGTTGAATTGAATTATTGATGATATTTATTGTTTAATCTAAATCAGAAAAACTTTAAATATTTTATTATTTAGAAGTGTAGTAGGTAATATAATAAACTATTACATATTAAAATAGCAAATGTCATACCGACTAATTTCTGAACAAACATAAGAATTTTGTCGTGAAGAATTTCTTTTTTTTGATTCCTTTAACCAAAAAATAATCATTGTGCAATATCAAGGACAAAAGAACTTTTAACTTTTATATAAGTGCGGTAATAATGTAAGCGAGCGGTCATAAACTGAATATTATATTTACAAAATCGAAAATCGTCTTATTAAAAGGCCTATATTTGTGTGTAATTCAATTCCTTGGTCTTCACTGATTAAGAGTTTTTTCCAACTAAAAATATTAATAAGTTATGAAGCAAACTTTACTCTTTACTTTTTTGCTTTTAATTGCTTCTACAAGTTTTGCCCAAAACTTTGTAGTGGACGCTAACCCTTCGATTTTGATAGAGACGGATGTTGATTTAAGTAATCTATCTGCTGAACCAATCAACCACGCAACCTTGACGAATAATACTTCGGGGACAGTTAGTTTAGGATGGCAAAGAACTATCGTTGATGCACCAGATGAATGGGAATTCCCTGTATGTGATGCTAATCAGTGTTACTTTCCTGAATTTTCTGAGGCACCAGTTGCTTTCGAAGTAGCGGGTGGGGGTACGAGCCTTTTAGATGTACATGTGCGTCCTAATGGTGTAGCTGGTTGTGGAACTGTAGAAATTAGAGTAACACCTTTTTCTAATACTAATAATGAATTAGTGGTAGCAACATATCACTTCAGTATTAATTCAACAGCAGATTGTGGTTTCCAAACATCTATTGACGAAGTAACAGTATCCAAAGTACGCGTTTACCCAAATCCAACATCTGATTTATTCCAGATTTCAGAATTGGAAAATATTCCAGAAGCTGACGAAGTTGCAGTTTATAATATCGTAGGTAAAAAAGTAAAATCTTTTGCACCAACAGCATCTCAGTACAGTGTAGGTGATTTACCTGATGGAATGTATATGGTGAGTTTGATTGATTATGAAACAGGTATTTTAAAGACAGTTCGTATGAGTAAAAACTCACTGCGTCCTTAAGGATTTAGAATGTTTAAAAGTAAAAAACGCGATACAATGTTAATTGTATCGCGTTTTTAATTTTAGTCATTCCGAAAAAAGTGTACTTTTGGTTTTCAAAAAAAGAAATTCGATATGCGTATAATATTTTTCACTCTTCTATTTTGCTGCTTTACATCTTTATCCTTCGGACAATATGTACCAACACCTGCAGCTAGTCAAAATCAAGCTATTTTACTAAAAGGAGCTACCGCTCATTTAGGCAATGGTGAAACTATAGAAAATGCCTATATCGCTTTTTCTGACGGTAAATTAACCGTAGTAGAAAAAGATGCTGTCGGAACGAACTTCAAGGCAGATAAAATAATTGACGTTACGGGAAAACATGTCTATCCTGGTTTTGTTGCCATGAATTCTGTTCTTGGCTTACGTGAAATAGGCGCAGTTCGTGCTACTAATGATCATCGCGAAGTAGGTTCTATCAACTCTCATATTCGTTCAGTGATTGCATATAATACAGATAGTGAAGTTATTCCTACTGTGCGTTCTAATGGCGTTTTATTAGCGCAAATAACGCCACAAGGCGGTATTGTATCTGGTCAGTCAAGTTTGGTGCAATTTGACGCATGGAATTGGGAGGATGCTATAGTCAAAGCCGATGAAGGGGTACACGTAAATTGGCCAAGACAATTTAGCTATTCTCGCAGGTCTGGACTTAGAAAGAATGAAAAGTATGCAGAGCAGCTTCAAGAATTAGAGACCTTTTTACATGCAGCCTTAGCCTATACTAAGAAAGATATTATTGAAGATAGAAACTTGAAATTTGAAGCAGTCAGAGGATTATTTGACGGTACAAAGAGAATGTATATCCATGCAAATGAGGTGAAAAGTATTGAGGCTGGCGTATTATTCGCTAAGAAATTTGATATTACACCAGTTATCGTTGGTGGTCGTGATAGTTGGTTGATTACTGATTTTTTAAAGAAAAATGAAGTGGCAATTGTTTTAAATTCTACTCAAAGCTTACCTCGTTATGAGGACAGCGATATCGACCAACCATTTAAAACGCCATTACAATTGCAAAATGCAGGTGTTGCTTGGTGCTTTAGTCATGGAGATTATTGGAGTCAAAAAAATCTACCTTTCATTGCAGGTCAAGCTGTTGGATTTGGACTTTCTTATGAAGATGCGATTACTGCACTGACGGCTTCTCCAGCAAAAATAATGGGTGCAGACCAGCAGATAGGAACACTCGAAGTAGGTAAGCAAGCGACCTTAATTGTAAGTGAAGGAGATGTATTAGATATGCGTACTAGCAAAATTATACATGCGTTTATTGACGGTCGAGAGATTAACTTGAGCAATAAGCACGAAGTTCTCAGCGAGAAATTTAGCAAAAAATACTAAAAGAGTTGTAAAGTTGTATAGTTTTAGTGTTGTAAAGTTGAATTACACAAAACTTTACAATTTTAAAACCCTACAACTTTACAACTATTCAACATGAAAAGTGAAAATATTCTAGATAAGCTCTCTGTGGCTAAAAATCCGCCACTTCTTAATGATAAGCGAACGATTACCGCCTGGGCTTTTTTCGATTGGGCTAATTCAGCTTATGCACTGACGATAACCACCGCTATTTTTCCAGCTTATTTTACTGCTGCGACATTAGATAATGTCAATATCTTAGGCATGCAAATGAAGAATACTTCTTTGTATGCCTATGCTATTTCTGCCGCATATTTGATTTTGACGGTTTTATCTCCGTGGATGTCAGGTATAGCAGATTATGGCGGCAAGAGGATGACTTTCATGCGATTTTTTACCATTTTGGGTGCATTTGCTTGTATTGGACTGACTTTTTTTGAAGGAATGAGTTCTGATTTACCTGCGACAGCGGCGTATAATCTGCAACAGGTAGGGATAGGGACGATTTGTTTTATGTTGGGGACAATTGGATTTGCTGGTGGTTTGGTTTTTTACAATTCATACCTGCCCTTGATTGCAACAGAAGACCAATATGACCGCGTCTCTGCTAAAGGATTTTCGTATGGATATATCGGAAGTGTTTTATTGCTAATTGTTAATTTAGCGATAATCCAAAAACCAGAATGGTTTGGCTTAGAAAATAGTGGAAGTTGGATTTATCGGATTGCCTTTCTCATGGTGGGAGTCTGGTGGCTTGGTTTTGCAATGATACCATTTAGGAGATTACCTCAAGATGATGACAGTAAGCCGAAAGATAATCTAATGGGGAAAGGCTTTGAAGAATTAAAGAAAGTCTGGCAAGTCATCAAAAAAGAAAAAAATATAAAATCCTTTTTAGCTTCTTTCTTTTTCTATAGTGCAGGTGTTCAAACTGTTTTGTTCTTAGCTGCTATTTTTGCGGAAACAGAACTAGGATTTGATACCTCGTCTCTCATTATCGTAATTCTTATACTTCAGATTGTTGCTATTGGAGGTGCTCAGTTGTTTGCGAAAGTTTCGGAGAGGAAAGGGAATAAATTTTCTATCATTAGTATGCTTTTCATTTGGATAGTCGTTTGTATTGCGGCTTCATTCGTGCAGGAATCTATGCAGTTTTATGCAGTCGCAGCAGCTGTAGGCGTAGTCATGGGAGGCATTCAATCTATGTCGCGTTCGACTTACTCCAAATTACTGCCTGTTGGTACAGAAGACACGACCTCTTATTTTAGTTTTTATGATATTTTAGAAAAACTAGCGATTGTGTCTGGTACATTTATCTTTGGTATCACGGATCAATTAGTTGGTATGCGTAATTCCGTTTTAGTATTGACGGTTTTCTTTATTGTGGGTATTATTTTGATGTGGAATGTGAAGATAAGGGATACTAGTATTAGTTAAGAAGTCTATTGTATTATTGGTTATTTTCAAAGTGACAATAACCAATAATACAATGTTCAATAACTACTTCACGTCATTCTCTGCCAATACTACTTTTGCACGTTCTGCCTTTTCAGGTACAGTTAACAAAATAGCTTCTCCCATAGAAGGGAAAGCAGAATCTGGATGCTTCACAATATGGCTCTCAATACCATTTTGTTTTAATACATCTTCCGCAATTTTCACTTGATATACTTCATTTGAACTGAATACTTTAATCCATCCTTCGTTTGCCATAATAGGGTGATTTTTTAATTAAGTTTTTTTACTTAGTATTTCGTCGTTACTTAAATCGTACTTTTACAAATTTCTATCACTACTGTGTGAAATTTTACAAAGAGCCAATTAAATAATATTGGTGTATTTGTATAACAGAAGAGAGTGCTAATTTGTTAACTTTGCCCTGATAATATGGATTCTCTTTCTGGAATCTATCTTCAGATAAGAAACGTTATTTAATCAATCTAGAGAATGAAACACATCGCCATTTTTGCCAGCGGTACAGGCAGTAACGCGACTAAAATAGTAGAATATTTTAGAGATAATGAAAATATTAAAGTTAGTTTGATCGTTTCCAATAAGGCCACGGCTGGAGTTTTAGAAATGGCTAAAGCAAACGATATTCCCACACATCTTATTTCTCGCACAGATTTTTACAAGACAGAAGATATTTTAAAAATATTTAAGGTGTATTCTATTGATTTTGTGGTGTTGGCGGGTTTTTTGTGGTTAGTTCCATCTTATTTGGTAGAGTCATTTCCTAATCGCATTGTGAATATTCATCCAGCATTACTACCAGCTTATGGAGGTAAAGGCATGTATGGAATGAATGTGCATCGAGCTGTACACGCAGCAAAAGAGAAGCAGTCAGGTATGACAATTCACTTCGTCAACATTAAATACGATGAAGGGGATATAATTTTTCAGGCAAAAACTAAATTACTTGCCACAGACACACCAGAGGACATTCAGAAAAAGGTTTTAAAATTAGAGCATAAACATTATGCTGAGCTTATTGACAAAATTGTAACCAAGCTCGATTGATTTACGTAAGAATACCATTTACCGAAATTTTCTCGAATGTAAATCCCCCTTTGACATTCGACAAAAAATCATGTCAACCATGAATAACAAAACAAGCTTAATTGGCTACTTTAATTGCACCCTTTTTATTTTTCTTTTCGCATTTACCCTAAATGCACAGAGTGACAATTGGAAGAAAAACTTAAAAACGGCGGATGACCTCTTTGGAGAAGCTCAATACGCTAGTGCTGCGGAATACTATATGGCTGCATGGAAACAGAAGCCTAAAAAATTAGAAATTGTCTATAAAGCTGGTGAAGCTTTCTATATTATTAAAGATTACGCAAAGGCTGCGGATGCTTTTAAAAACGTAAAAGATGAGTATGGAGATTATCCATTAATCGGACTAAAATATGCACGTGCATTAAAGCAGTCAGGTGATTATGATGCTGCTAGCCGTGAGCTAGTTTATTTTTTGAATAACTACAAAGGGGCTGATAAAGATATTATTTCTGAACTTGTTCAAAATGAAATTAGAGGTTGTGAACTGGGTATAAAAATGAATGCCTTCCCCGATGAAGATGTAGAAATTCAGCATCTTAGTAGCAATATTAACACTCCAGAAACGGAATTTGCACCTTTTGCATTCAATGATGAGACCTTGTATTACTCAAGTACAATGGCGGCGCGTGCAGAAATTTATCGGACGCTTAAAGTAAATGGTGAATGGTCAAGACCAGAGAGACCAAGTGGTTTTCCTGATATAGAAAATGACCATTTTTGTAATGGTAATTTAGCACCTGATAAAAAGCGTTTTTACTTCACGATTTGTAAATCAAAAGAAAGTTGGGGGGGATTAACCACAGAATGTGACCTTTTTGTCATCAAAAAACAAAATGATAAATGGGGAAATCCTGAACGCTTGCGTGATTATGTAAATATTGAAGGTTCGACCTCGACACATCCTTATGTTGTACATCAAAACAATACAGAATTACTTTATTTTGCCTCCAACCGTGAAGGTGGAAAAGGTGGAATGGATATCTGGTATATGACACGTGATTTACGTAGTGATGATATTGATTTTACTTTTCCTATCAACTGTGGTTCTACAATCAATACTAAAGGTGACGAAATTTCCCCTTTTTACGACCAAGAGGCTGGAAGTCTTTATTTTTCATCCAATGGTTTAGTCACAATTGGAGGTTACGATATTTTTCAAGCAAATGGAAACAAATCTAGCTGGGAGAAGCCAGAAAATGTAGGAACACCTCTAAATAGTAGTGCTGACGATTTCTTTTTTGTTCGTACACCTTCGCGACAAGGTGGATTTTTCTCTTCAAATCGTATGTTTGGTGCAGAAAAAATTGCAACGACAGACGAAGATATTTTTTCTTTTACAGATGGTGACTCGGCTCCTAAAATTTCTGTAAAAGGAAATGTTGTTGATAAAAAGAATGACGAAAACCTAAATGGTGTTATGGTTTCACTTTCTCAATATATGGAAGGGGGACGAAAACAATTTATGGCAAATAAACGCTTTGATGATGGGAATTACTTTTTTGAAGTCTTACCAGGTGCTGAGTATGAATTAGAAGCTCAAAAAGAAGGTTTTTTACCAAAAACTTATGTCTTCTCTACGCGTGAAGATGGAATGCGTACTGCTGGAAAGACTATTAAAATGGAGCGTGTATGGGAAGGGCAAGACGAAATGAGTTCAAATATCTCTCCACCAGAGCAGACTTCTGTTACTAATTCAGAAAAACCACGCACGAATATTTCTCCTAAAAGAACTGAAGCCACCATGTCTAAAACGGAGTCCTCTTCTCCTAAGGTAACGATTATCGAGAATAGTAGTGCAGAAATGGCTATGGATGAAAAAGTAGAAACTTCTATTGTTAATACTCCAGAAGCGGAAACTTATGACAATACAAGGACTACAAATGTGGAATCAGGAAATAGAATAGTTGAAACTACATCTACTATTGAAAGACCAAATACAAGTACTCCGAGCACAACAGATACCTACGTACAGACGAATACTGGTACAACTACTTATAATCAGTCTGCAACAGCTCTGTCAAGTAATAATAGTGGTGGCTCTGCTAAAGTGAAATTGCGAGATGGTTATGATCCTAATAAAAAAGTTTCTATAAATACATCGGGAGTTAAAACTGAACGTACAAAGTATGTATCAGGCGAAGGAACACCTGTAACTACAAATGGTCTTACTACTTCTGCGCCACGTCATACAGGAACATACTATAAAGTTCAATTAATCGCCGTTACACGTCACGACCCTAGTGCATCTCGATATAATGCTGTGAGAGGTATGGGACGTATGGATACAGAATTAATCGAAGCAAAAGGCGTAACTCGTGTACTTTTGGCAGATTATTTTTCATACGATGATGCTAAGAAAACATTAAATAAAGTGCGTCAAAAACAAGCATTTGCGAGAGCTTTCTTAGTGAAATATAAAGATGGAGAGCGTGTAGGTAGAGTGAATTAAATTTGTGAAAGGACCGATTATAATTATACCGAAAGGGGCATTCTTTTAAGTGAGAATGCCCCTTTTTGTATTAAAAATATTGATAATGTGATAATTCTTCCGTTCTTGTGCCGAATTTGAAAACAATTAGAGTTTTTAAAACATAGAGTAAATCGGTATTCATTAACGAGTAAAACATCATTTGAAAAAATTATTAGCTAACAAACACATCAATTTTATTGTCAAGGCAATTATCGTTGCCTTGTTGGTATGGGCGATATATCAGCAGGTATTTGCAAAAGAAGATGCGGCTGAAATATGGACTTCTTTCCGCAAACACTTCCAGGGTAATAATATCGTTTGGCTTTTAATTGTCGTCATCTTAGTCCCCGTCAACTGGGGATTCGAAACTCGAAAGTGGCACGTTCTTATCCGAAAATTCACATCCTATTCCTTCTGGCAGGTTTACGCCGCAACATTGGCAGGAGTCACAGTCTCTATCTTTACTCCTAATAGGGTAGGAGAGTATGGGGGACGTATCTTGTTAGTAGAAGCAAAAGATAATTGGAATGCAGCAATTGCCACCGTTGTTGGTAGTTTTAGTCAATTGTTGGTTCTTCTCTCTATGGGATTGATTGGCTTAGTCTTTTTTGCTGGTTATATTTATGATATTCCTCAAGAGTTTTTATTACTCTTGGTCTTTTTTGGTGCAGTAGGGATTATATTTATGCTCTTTGGTTTTTTTAATATTGACTTAATTGTCCCAATAGCACGCAGAATTCCTTTTCCAAAATTTGCTAAAAAATACCTCCGCCACTTAAGAGTCCTTAATAAATATACACGTCGAGAATTACTACGGACTTTAGGTTTTGCTTTTGTTCGATATCTTACTTACACTTTTCAGTATTATTTGATGTTGCAGTTTTTTGGTATCGAAGTCCCTTTATTCACCGCATTGGCGGGCATCGCTACAATTTATTTAATGCAGACCAGCATACCTTTACCACCTGTCGTTGGATTGCTTGCTCGTGGACCTGTTGCGATAAAAGTATGGAGCGCATTCTCTGATGCACCTATTGATATATTGGCAGCTACCTTTACGCTTTTCGTCATAAATCTAACCGTTCCTGCCCTTATTGGCGCAATATTTATACTCCAAACGAATGTCATGAAGTCTTTGGGATATCAGGAAAAGTAGAGTTTTAGGATTATTCTTTTAACAATTTTTATTTTGTAACTTTCGTGGTAAATTGACGTCTCCATACTAAGAAACGCGAATGTTAAAAATATGCCAATAGCTACAATATTCATACATAAAGCGTTTATAATTCATAGCTAAAATCAATGCCTTATGAATAAAGTCAGCAGAAACATCCCCTTTTTCGCAGCCGCGATTCCTTTATTATTTTTGACAACACTTTTTACAGGTAAATCTACTGTCGTAGAAAGCGTTCAGGGGGTAGCAATTGACCGTTGCCAAACGGAAAATAGTACTTTTCAGCCAGGAGAGGAAGTTACCTATAAATTATACTATAATCTAAACTTTATATGGATACCAGCAGGCGAAGCTGTTTTTAAAATAGCAGATTTTGGAGATGTTTATCGTGTATCTGCCGATGGGCGCACTTATGCTTCTTATGAATGGTTTTTTAAAGTACGTGACCGTTATGAAAGTTATATTAGTAAGAAGACCTTATTGCCTAATATGTCTGTTCGAGATGTGAAAGAAGGAGGATACACCTTGTATGATAAAACGATATTAGACCAAGTAAATCAAAAGGCAAGTATCACTCGTGGACGTGCAAAAGATAATATTCATGAAAATAAAGAAATGGATATAGACAACTGTATGCATGATATTTTATCTGTAATTTATTTTGCACGAAACTTAGACTACGAAAATATGCCAGAAGGCTCACGAGTACCTGTGAAAATATTTATGGACAAAGAAGAGTGGCCAATAACTGTCATTTATGATGGAAAAGACGAAGAGAAAAAAGTGAAAGGCTTAGGTAAGTTTAAAACGATAAAATTTAGTCCAGAAGTAACCGCAGGTGATTTCTTTGAAAAAGATGCACAAATGGATATTTGGGTGACTGACGATAAAAATAAGCTTCCTTTACTGATTGCTGCACCACTTTCTGTTGGCTCCGTAAAAGCTGTTTTGAAAGATTACAAAGGATTGCGTTATGATATGACAGCAAAAGTGGACAAGTAGTCATTTAATCATATCAAAACTTAATAAAAGCAAAAGGCAGTTATCTGTTTTTTGCTTTTTTGATTCTTAAGATTTTGGAGATGTTTTTTAAATTGCTGATTATTAATTAAATACACTTTACAGAAATAAAAAAGTGTTAGTTCGTCCTATAGAAAAGTCAAGTATTATAAAAAAAAATCTATTTTTGGGCGTTGTAACAAAGAGTTCTACTCTGAGACAATCTAATCAGCTAACCAATATCAAGCAAAATAGAGTTTTGCTATCAATATAAAATCAAATTAATAATGAATTTTCCTGCTGAATTAAAATATACAAAAGAGCACGAGTGGGTGCGTATCGAAGGAAATATTGCTACTGTAGGTATCACTGATTTCGCACAAAGCGAATTGGGAGAGTTGGTATACGTCGAGGTAGAATCTGTAGATGAAGAATTGGATAAAGACGAAGTTTTTGGGACAGTTGAAGCTGTAAAAACTACATCTGATTTATTTATGCCATTGTCAGGCAAAGTAATTGAGTTTAACTCTGCCTTAGATGAAAGCGACGGCGACGACCCGACATTAATCAATAGTGACCCTTATGGTGCGGGTTGGGTAATCAAAATTGAATTATCTAATGAAGATGAAGTAGCGGAATTAATGGATGCCGCAGCTTATGAAGCAATGGTCGCATAATTTTTTGGTTCTTTATGATTTTGGTTGGTAAATCACATGACGCTACTCAAAAGGTGACTCAAAGTCACCTTTTGAGTAACTAATGTCAAACTTTACCAACCGATTTCATAAAGAACCATTTTTTTCCTGTCACACGATTTGACGGAGAAAGAATTTTTTTTGAAAAAAAATAGATGTACACACCAAAACAAAAAGTAGGTGCATCTATTAATAATAGAAATAGTTGGGAAGGAAATTAACAACTATTTCAAAAAGCGTTTTTTGAAATTTGAAAGTATATTATCCAATACTTTGGGCATTATTTATCTTGGCACTGTCTATCAGTCCAAGTCCAAATTTGCCTGAAATGAATCTTTTTGAGCCAGATAAACTCGCGCATCTTTTTGTTTACGGAGTTTTAGTGTATCTTGCGCTTCAGGCCTACAAAAGTGTGAAAGACTTAACTTTACGTATTATTATCGTGTTGATAAGTTCGAGTGTTTTATATGGTTTGCTTTTGGAAATTGTCCAAAAAAACTTTTTCCCGAATCGTTATTTCGAGTGGGGAGATGTTATCGCAAATACCGTAGGCTCAATATTAGGTTGGATTATCTTTTCTTATTTCAACAAACGGAAATCATCAATTTTAACTAACAAACCTCGTTAAGTATGGATTTAGCATTTAACGGTAGCACTTTGTTAGGACTTGTAGTTGGTCTTGTCGTAGTTGTTTTCGCAATAATATTATTCTTGCGTGGCAAATTCGGTAACAACAGTCCTGAATCATTGGCTGCAATCCACGAGGGCAATGATTCGCCGCTACTCAAACGCGGAAAGTACCCGGAGGCAGACGCTTTCAAGTGGAGTAATACTTTCCTCTTAGGTGGTTTGGCACTGTCTTTTTTATTGACAGTTCTTGCCTTTAGCTGGACAACTTTCGAGGAGCAGGTCTTCATCCCCGAAGGGGCGATGGAAATGGACGACGACATCATGATTGAGCCGCCTCGTACCGCAGAGCCTCCTCCACCACCACCTCCACCACCGCCACCGGTGATTGAAGAGGTACCAGAAGAAGAATTATTGGAAGAAGACGAACCTGAGTTCGTTGACCAATCTATCGATGAAGAAACTGTGGTCGAAGAGCCGGAGCCAGTAGAAGAAGCTCCACCACCACCACCCCCCCCCCCCCCCCCGCCCCCCCCCCCACCAATTGGGGGAAAAATTTAAGTGGTTGATGTCATGCCTCGTTTCTTGTCTGCTGAGTGTGAAAGCAAAGGCAGCAAAGAAGAAATCAAGCAGTGTGCTCAAGGAGAAATGTTGAAGTTCATTTATAAGAACATCAAATATCCACCTATCGCTCGTGAAAATGGTGTAGAAGGAACGGTTGTTATCCGTTTTGTCGTTGACAAAAATGGTAACGTTAAAGAACCAGAAATTCTTCGTGACATCAAAGCTGGATGTGGTGCAGAAGCAATGCGCGTCGTTAATATGATGCCAAAGTGGAAACCAGGACAGCAACGCGGTCGTAAAGTACCAGTTTACTTTAACCTTCCTGTGAAGTTTAAATTAGAGTAAGCGTATACGAAGTATCACTTCGTTAGACTTGTTTGTAAATAAGGAATACGTATATGAAATTTAGATTTTTTCGATAGTTTTCTTTAAAAAATCAGTGCATAGTCCTTCTACGGACTTACTTTTTTAAAGGAAAATAGCGGAATAAAGATATTTTCATATATGTGTTAGTTATTTGCAAACAAGTCTGTTATAAAACAAAAAAGCGATTGTCTATAATAGGCAATCGCTTTTTTGTTTTGCATAAACATATTCTATTTCTTCTTCATAAATTCATTCATTCCCGTTACATCGACTACTCCGATAACTTCATTTTCTTCCATGACAGGACAAATAGAAATCCCGTCTTGCATGACTGCAAAGACTTGATCTAATGTCGTTTCTTTCGAAACCGCCACAACTTTCTTATTCATATAAACTTGTACTTCAGAAGTCCGCCTCTCGTCTTTCATCGCTTTTAGAATATCACGCTGTTCTAACGCACCTACTAACTTCTCATCTCTATTAAAAACTAAAAAATTACGTTCTATGTTTTTTCTTAGCTCATTAATCGCAGAATAAATCGGTTCTTCTGGAAAAAAGCGTGTAAATTCTGTCCGCATAATATCTTTTACGAATGCAGAATTAAGTTTTGCTTCCGTTTTAACAAAACGGTACTCTTGCTGTGCCATCATGAAAATGAAAAAGCCAAT
>CAZQTE010000076.1:0-16962 GCA_964595615.1 uncultured Saprospiraceae bacterium | reverse complement strand
AGGGGTTAAAATAAGGATAATTTTAATATCAAAATGAAAACTAGCTAAATATTTGGCAAGAAAGCCATTTTTTTACTATTTTAGTCAGGGGTACAACAAATTTGGATAGACTTTAGTTACCACCAAAAGAAAAGGCATAAGAGATAAAAGGCAAAGGAAGAATAGGTCCCACAAAGCTTCTATCTGGTAATGCTAAAGTGTTAATACCAAAATCTAAACGATTGTTATCATTAAACCAAGAAACTCCAACACTATAGAAATCAGGTTCACGTTCTATTCCTAATAAGATAAAGTCTGCTATTACTTTCCAACGTTTTCCTACACGCAATGCACCACCAAAAGTTAACAAAGAAGAACCTTCTGCTCCTGATTCTGGTCTAAAAGGAAAACCATAACCAAATCCAACATTAATAAACTTATCCTTGTTTCCAAAAGTTGCTGTCCCATAGGTATGCGTAGTTCCAGTAACATCAGGCCCTCCAAAATTAGATTGAATCGTTGCGTATACAGAGCCTCCAAATCCAATATTAATATTATCACTTAATGGAACCCCCGCTTTTATTCGAGTGGCAAAAACATTGGTAACTATCAAGGGGAGTAAATCAAATCCAATGTCAAGATTATCTGTTAAGCCAAAGTCAATACGGTTGTAAAAAACCATGATGTTTCGATATTCTTTCTTGCCTTTCCCAAGGGTATAAGATGTAGGTGAAAAGAATAAATTCTCTTCTCCATTTAATACAGCCGTTTTATTTCGATTTTTGCGTCGAGCATAATATTCTGCTTTTGCACGGTCATAATCTGGATTTCCAGTAGATGATATTTTAGTCTCACTAACAGTTTGCTCTTTAAAGAGTACAAGGGAGCGGATTTCCATTAATGAGAATTCTAGCTCTTTAGTATCATTGAAAAGAAAGAATACCGTAGTATTTTCAATTTTTGTGACACGTCCTACAAATCGGTCATCATTTTCAGTATTCAACACATGAACTTGAGTCGTATCTCCAATAATAATGTTTTTACTAATAAACTGTGCATGTACAATAGATGGTAAAGAGAGGAAGAATAAAAAGGAAAGGAGTAAAAGCTTGAAAATTCTCATTATTTTGTTTTTGGTGTGTTTTGATATATTAAATGTAGATTATTTTTAACGCAAAGTTGCATTAAGTCCGTATTAATTGCGCAAATTTTAGGAAGTTTTTCTCTGTCTATTTTTAGATAGAATATTGATTTATTTAAAAGTAAATATGTAAGGTGTTGTTTGTTATGTTGTTATGTGCTGGAGTGTTAGATTGTTATATTATTTTTTTTAAACATATCGATTTCTTTAATTTTCCGTAGCATATTGTTTATTTTTGCACGTTCTCGAATCAACGTTTCTATTAACAAAATATGTTTTTTGACAAATCCCGCGATAGGAAAAAAGAAAAAACTAAAATCATTTTACATGTCACGGGATTTGTCAAAGAACCACATATCGTATTTGAAGTTGATTTCGTAATATTGAAACACTATTTCCTATAAACATGAAAAGGTGTCAAGCAAATTAAAAGGCTATTTGAAATCAAATAGTTACCCAGACCTCCTTATTCATTTTTAACAAATATCCAATACCGTGAAAAAAGCTATAATCGTAGAAGATGAAATCAGAAGTTTAAATAATCTACGGAATATTTTAACCAAGCATTGTCCTGATATTGAAATCATTGGGATGGCAGGAAGTATTTCTGAAGCAGAAGACTTATTTGAAGACCCTAAGATGAAGCCTGATGTGGCTTTTTTAGATATTAATCTTCCTGATGGATTAATTTTTAATTTATTAGAGCAGTTACGTCCAGTAGAGTTTGATGTGATATTTGTCACTGCTTTTGATGAATTCACAAAGCAGGCTTGTAAATATAGCAGCATTGACTACATTATGAAACCTTTAAATCCAGAGGAATTGAAGGAAGCAGTTAGTCGTATTCGTGTACGGGATAAAAAAGATATTAATGAGCGATTGGATATGTTTCGTAGTGCCTATCAACAACATCCTAATATCTTTGAAAAAATGAGTATTGCAGCTTTGGATGGAATCTATTTCGTAAATATCAAAGACATTGTTCGTTTTGAGGCTGAAGATAACTATACTCACATTCTATTAAATGATGGCAACAAAATTACAGCATCTAAGACCATAAAGTCTTATGAAGATATGTTGGGTGATATGAATTTTTATCGCGTGCATAAACGCCATGTAATCAATATGAATTATATGAAAAAATTTGTAAAAGGAGATGGCGGATATCTGGTTATGGACGATGATATGCGCATAGAAGTATCTCGCCGACGTCGCTCTGCATTCATGGAAGAACTACGCCGAATGCAAGGGGGGAACGGTCATAGTTAGAGAGAAAGCGGTCAGATTTTGTCAGGAAGCGGTTTTTTAGACGACTTTTGGCCGACAAAAAAGGAAAATGTCACATATTTATATAGTTTAAATATGTCTGGCAAATACCCTTCTTTTTTTTATGTTTTTCGTTTAAATGGTTGAAAGGCAATTAGTTATGGTTTATTTATTTTTATTTAATATGACTTTTATCTCATGTGAAATAAAAAAATGTGTTTTCTTTAGTGCATAAAGTCTGTCACAGATTTGGCACGGTAACAAATAATTCCCTAATTTTGACGCAAAGAAAACACACAGTTAAAGATTTTCTATAACTACACAATGTTTTCAATTTCAAATTATAGCGAGAAACATAAATGTTTTTTGTCCAAAAGCAATTGCTATGGGTAAGAATAAAAAAGGCATAGACAATCTAATCAAGAACGACAAAATCGAGAAGGTCGAAGATAACGACATGAAAAAGATTTTAGGTGGTCGTGAAAAAATGAGCAAGTTGCGTAGAATCATAATTGGTTTTACGGATATTATGCCTTTATAGGATTGTATATAATTACGAACTGCTTTCGTAAAGGAAAATTACACGATAAAGTATAAATACATTTAGTCTTTCAGGTTTATAAACTTGTTTGACCTTTAAAATATCCTGAGAATTTGACACGTTTCATTCTGAGATATTTTAGAAAGGAATAAAATTTGCCAACTGGTAAATGTTATTCCTTTTTTTTGTTTAACTTGGGGTGGTTTTGTTATTGGTTACTTTGTGCATGTATTTTTCTAATTTTTGAATTTTCAATCATGGACTTTTTATACATCATATTCTTTACTTATTTTGGACTTTGGACAAAAGATATTAGACTTTAGATGTTAGACTATTCAAGTGAAAAATCAATTTTTAGACTTTCTAAAATATTGATAGTCAATCAAATACGTATTATATTAATGTTGCTATTCAGTAATCTAACATCTAAAATCTTTCGTCCAAAGTCTAATACTTGTTACTAATAGAAAAAACGTCAAAGTAATTGAGTAATTAAGTTGTGTCATTGACACAATAACTAATAACATAATAACTAGTAACCAATAACGAAAAACAGTTGACAACTACACTGCCATTACCACCCGAAATATTAATTTTAGAAAAACAACTTGTCTCTCAGACTGACGACTTGCAGCAGCTTGCTATTATAGAAAAATTGACAGCACATTATGCCTACACGGATGTGCGACGTGCTCAAAAATTACTTTCCATTCAAAAAGAGATAATACGCCGTCGAGACTTGCCAGACTTTCGTTTGAGCTATCATTTACAAACGGGTTTTATTGAAAATCAACTCTATAATTTTCGCCTAGCTGAAATGCATTATAAAGATGCTGTTGAGCTGACTGAAGAGCGTGGAGATGTACAGCAGCAAATTAGTGTTTATATTGATTATGCAGGTTTAGGGATTAATAATAAGCGTTATCTAAGGGCAGAAGAATATTTAGAGAAAGCGGAAAAACTCTTAGCAGCATACCCTAATAAAAAAGCACAAATCGGTTTATTATGTCGTCGAGGGTATTTGCATTTACACTATGGAGAGGATGCCGATGCAATTAAGTGTTTTTTGGACTCAATTCAGCTATTTCAAAGTTTGTCAGATGATTTAGGATATCCTGATTATTATCTTAAGTCTTTGATTTATAATGGATTAGGGTCAATTTATACACGTGTTGGCAAACATAAAAAGGGCGTAAAAGCACACCTGCAAGCTGCTAATATTTGTGAAACTATGGGAATGCGGACACGTCTTTCTTGGTTTTATCAAGCTGTAGGGACTGGACATTTATCCTTAGGAGACGTAGAGGCTGCTGAGCAATACTTTTTGAAAGCAATTAGTATAGAAGATGATATTAGTCAACAGTCTCGTGCGGCTTCTTATGCGAGTCTAGGGATGATATATGCGAGCCGTGACCAATTTGAGCGTACGCTTGAATTATATGAACGTGCAGAAAAATTATATCTGGAAAAGAAAGGCGAATCCCAATCAAATCTTGCAAATATTGAGCGTCTTCGTGGTAATCTTTATAAACAATTGGGCAAGTATAAAAAAGCCATTCGTTTTTATCATGCAGCTTATGAACTGGCGAATGAAGTCGAAGATTATCGTCAATTAGCAACGATATATAATGACATGGCAGAATGCTATGCCGCATTAAAAGATTACTCAAATGCTTATGAATATCAATGTATTCATGATGGTTTGAGTAAAAAAGCAGAAGAACAAATACGTAAACAAAAAATTAATGAATTAGAGTTAAGAAACGAAGCAGAACGTGCGCGTCGTGAGAGAGAATTGATGCGTTTGCAGACCGTAGAGTTGCAAGCAAAGGCATTGCGGGCACAGATGAATCCGCATTTTCTTTTTAATGCCTTAAATTCTATCCAGAACTTTATTAGTGGGAGTGAGGTCGAAGGTGCGGATAGTGCCGTTCGTTTTTTAGCCAGTTTTTCTAGTTTGATGCGAAAGAGTTTGGAATATTCTGAAAAGCAGTATATATCTTTAGAAGAAGAATTAATTTTCTTGAAACAATACCTAGAGATTAACGCAAAATTGCGTTTTGAAGACCGCTTGACTTATGAAATTATCGTAGATGAAGAAATAGAAGAAGATATTATGGGCGTCCCAACTATGGTCGTCCAACCTTATATCGAAAATGCGATAGAACACGGTTTACGTGGTAAAAAAGACGGTAAAGTAACTATCAGTTTCATCCTCCAAGATGAGGAAGATATCATTCGTTGTATTATTCAAGACAATGGTATCGGTCGCCCCAAACGTCGTGAACAACAGGCGCAGGACCCTCGCTTTTTAAATCATCAATCTCGTGGGACGGCGATTACTGAAGAGCGTTTGCGGATTGCGCATGGAGTGAAGACGGGGGACTTTGTGCGGACTTATGATGCGGGAGAGCGTGAGGTGACTGAGGGGACACGGGTGGAAATTTTGATACCAATTAGTGAGGTGCGTAAGTGATTTTTATCAAAGAAAAAACTACGTTTTTTCTTTGTCATACCGAGTGTGGCGAGGTATCTGGGTGAGGAAAGCCGCACTGTTCGACTCAGATTTCTCCCTTCGGTCGAAATGACAAAGAAAAATCCTTTGGATTTCCCTTTGTAAAAAAGAAAAGCCACGCTGTCAGGCGTGGCTTTTCTTCGTCTTAAAGCAAGGTTTTAAAGATTATCCAAAGCAGCTTGTATCGCAGCAACACGAGCTTCCCCGTCCGCTAACTTTTGCTTCTCTTTCTCCAAAACTGCCGCTGGCGCATTCTGAACAAAACGCTCATTTCCAAGCTTTTTATTTACTCCAATCAAGAAGCCTTTGGCTTGTTTCAAGTCTGCTTCGAGTTTCGCGCGTTCTGCTGCTACATCGATTTCTATGTTCAATTCTAAGAAATACTTTTCAGTATCACTTACAATCGCAAAACCATTTTCAACGCTGTCCTTAGTAATGCTAAATTCAGACAAGTTACCCATTTTAGCAGCAGCATCTTTCAGTCCTGCTGTTGCAAAGATTTCTTGTGCACCAGCACCGTCTTCAACAAATAAACGCAACATATCATTAGAAGAAACACCTTTTTCCGAGCGTGTCTTCTTAGTTTTAGTAACGATATTTTGGATTTTATCCATTTTCGCAACTAAAGACGCATCGTACTTTTTAACCGTAGGCCAAGTAGATACAATACAATCTTCCCCTGCTTTACGCTCTTTTACTTGATGCCAAATTTCTTCCGTTACAAATGGCATAAATGGATGCAACATCGTCATTAACTGACTGTAAATTTCCATTGTCGTGTTGTACGTAGCGCGGTTCATTGGTTTCTTGTATTCTGGTTTTACCAATTCTAAGTACCAAGAGAAGAAATCATTCCAAAGTAATTTGTATAAACTCATCAAAGCATCACCTAATCGGTAGGCTTTTATATTTGAGTTCATACTCTCCAAAACAATATTCATTCTTGCGTGAAACCATTCTAACGCAAGCTTATCTGTTTCACTTTGTGGCGCGTCAAAAAGTTCTTTATCTTGTAAAAAGTTGAGTCCTTGCCACATCTTATTACAAAACTTCTTCCCTTGGTCACACAATTGCGACTCATTCAAAGCTTTCTTCGTCTTCTTGTCAATTGGCGCATCAAAGATAATGTCATTACCAGCCGAGCCAGACAACATCATCCCAAAGCGAACACCGTCCGCACCATAAGTATCAATTAATGCCAATGCATCAGGTGAATTACCCAAAGATTTCGACATTTTACGCTTCTTTTCGTCGCGTACCATTCCTGTAAAGTAAACATCGTTGAATGGCTGTGCACCATTCTTCTTAATGAATTCTTCACCTAATAATCCTGGTGCAAATTCGTAACCTGCCATGACCATACGCGCTACCCAAAAGAACATAATGTCCCAGCCCGTTACGAGAACGGAAGTAGGGTAGTAGTACGCCAACTCTTCCTGCGTTTCAAAGCCGTCAAAAACTGAAATCGGCCACAACCAAGAACTAAACCAAGTGTCTAAAGCATCTTCATCTTGACGTAAATCGTCGAGCGTCAAATCTGTCTTACCCGTTTTCTCTTGTGCCTCTTTCAATGCTTCTTCCGCTGTCTCGGCAACAAATATTTCTTCGCCATAATACCATGCAGGAATACGTTGTCCCCACCATAATTGACGAGAAATACACCAATCGCGTACATTATCTTCACGCAACCATTGGTAATACATATTCCAGAAATGCTCTGGATAGAAAGTTACTTCTTTATCTTCAACAGCTTTCAATGCCGTCGCCGCAAATTCTTTCATGCCCAGGAACCATTGCTCCGTCAAACGCGGTTCAACGATAGCATCTGTACGCTCACTACGACCAACAGAATTGCGGTAATCTTCAATTTTTACGATATGTCCCGCAGCCTCTAAATCCTTGACAATCAGTTTTCTGGCTTTAAATCTATCTTCACCAATGTAATGACCACCAACTTCATTCATGGTACCATCTGCATTCAAAACATCGATAACTTCGAGATTATGGCGTTGCCCAATTTCGTAGTCATTCATATCGTGGGCAGGTGTTACTTTCAAGCAACCCGTACCAAATTCAATCTCTACGTAACGGTCAAAAATGATTGGAATTGAACGATTAACCATAGGAACAATCGCACGTTTTCCTTTCAAATGTTGGAAACGCTCATCTTTTGGATTAACTGCAATCGCAGAGTCACCCAAGATAGTTTCAGGACGAACTGTAGCAATTGTAACATATTCATCCGTCCCTTCGATTTGATAGCGAACGTAGTATAGTTTACTGTTTTCGTCTTTGTGGATTACTTCCTCATTGGACAAAACAGTCTGTGCCGCAGGGTCCCAATTGGTCATGCGCAATCCACGATAAATCTTACCTTTTTTATGTAAATCAACGAAAGATTTGATGACCGCAGCAGACAATTTGGGTTCCATCGTAAAGCGCGTACGCTCCCAATCGCAACTTGCGCCGAGACGCTTCAATTGGTCTAAAATGATACCACCATATTCTTCTTTCCATGCAAAAGCATGTTCGATGAATTCTTCACGCGTCAAGTCAGATTTCTTAATCCCTTGTGCGTTTAGTTTCTTCATTACCTTCGCCTGCGTCGCAATACTTGCGTGGTCAGTTCCTGGAACCCAACAGGCATTTTTGCCATCCAAACGCGCCTTTCTGATAAGGATATCTTGAATCGTATTATTCAACATATGCCCCATGTGCAACACACCCGTGACATTCGGAGGAGGAATGACGATAGAAAACGCTTCGCGCTCATCGGGTTCAGAGTGGAAATAATTTTCTTTCATCCAATGGTCGTACCACTTGGACTCTACTGTTTGTGCGTTGTACTTTGTTGCGGACATTTGAAATGTATAATGAAATTAATTTTGAATGAAGAATTTTGAATTTTGAATGATTTCAATTGGCTGATAATCAAACTTTTCAAAATTGTCTTTTCATTTTTATCCTTAGAAACGCTAAAAAAATAATTTATAACATTTGACAGGATAATTTGTCCTCATTTTACACTTGAAATCAGTCCCCGACCTTCGGCACGGGGCAGGCAGCGTATCAACAATTATCCTTCTTTCAAGCCCAAACTGAGAAAAAATTCTCTCTGTCAAACCTTTATAAGTTATTCTTTCAGCGTTCCTTACTAACTTTAGTTTTATTCCTAAAGTTCCTCTAATTTTTAAAAGGCTGCAAAGGTAGCAGAATGTTTATTAAAATTAGGATTGAAAGCAATATGATTTACGTGAAAAGAGTAGGAAAAGATGCTTTTTTAGTCTAATACGTTAACTCCATAATCTCACTATCTCCAAGACCTTTAGTCACTACTAAAAACAAGCGCGAGTATTCACTTTCGTCAAATTCATCATATTGTTTTTCTCCAATCAATAAATTCAACATTTCAGGAATGGTGTTAGAATGTCCGACGATAAGTGCTCTTTTCGTCTTATGTTCTTTTATTACGGTATCGAAGAGAGAGTAATAATCTTTAGCTTGGTAATGCGCATTTGGGCTTTTTATAGCCTTAGCCAATGGCATTGTAGTCAAGACACAGCGTGCGGGGCTAGTCGTATAGCAGCGTTCTGGATTAAGAGGGAGTAAAATATTTTTTAAATTTTCGGCTCTTTCATATCCAGCTTTGGTTAATTTGGGGTCGCCTTTGCTGCTTTCTTTTTCGGCATGCCGTGTCAATACTAATGTGTGGTAATTTTCATTTCCAGAATAAGGAATATCGTAAGTCGTCCCATTAGAAAGTGTGATTGTTGTCGCAGTAATGCTTTTTACTTTTGAGGCTTTTAGTTGTTCCGCAGTACCGAAATTGCCACAAGAAACTAAGAGGAAGCTAGTAAGAATACTGAAAATGAGGGATAATTTTGTCATGAAATGTAATCTGTTCGTGATGTTTGAAATTGTTTTGCAATATAAGTACTCGGACATAATTATCGAAATAATTATGTCCGAGTACTTACTGCAAAGATAAGTAACGACGAAATAATAAGTCCGTCATTTGGACAGAGTATAATTTTTTTCAGTTTTTGCTTCAAAGCGCGATAATTGTTGATACTTTGAGCGATTTGAAGTGAAAAATGAAGACAATTTGACCTGTCCAAATGATGGACTTCTTGTTTTGTCGTTACTAAACAAGAACTAAAACAAAATTTAGTCCACAAAAAGGCTAATTAAAAGGAAGGCATTCTTAAATCAAATTTATCTTATCGCATCCACTTTTCTGTTAGTAGTTCTTTGTAAGTTCCCGCAATCTCCATACCCATATTTCGCCCTTTATCTTCAAAAATAAGTTTGTCATTTTTATAGAATTGGACTTCGATTTCTGCCTCCATACTCTCATTGACCTTACCCGCCATATCTCCAGAGAGAGGAGAGACTAAGTCTGTTCCTTCTGCTTGATGAGCAATAAGTTCTAGTCGATATTGGCGGTCCTTAAAGCTTAGAGTAACCTTATTTCCCTCTAAAGTAGTCTTGCGTTGTGCACCTGTGTAGGTAGCAAATTTATACAGCTTTTCTTCATAATAAAAGCCAACTAAATAACCAATAAATGAAGTGCCCAACCAAGGAATGCGTGCCACACTCACCATAAGCGAAACAGGCGTTTTGTGTTGGAAATGATTAGTTTGCATCCATATCCAAGAGGAAGGGAAGGATTGTCCCCAATCTTTTTCAATATAACCAATACCTCCTGTGAAATCAACCAACTCGCCATTAACTTCCATGCTGCCAGACAAGCGATGAAAGAGACTAACGACACCATGATAGCATTCCATAAAAGGTACAAAAGAATACCAACCCATGACACCAGGTGCACCTAACATTTTAGGCCAAGGTGTTGTGTTTTGAAAGGAAAGTTCTCCTTTTAATTCTGGAAGGTTTAATTGTAAATTTTGTTCAGAGAATTGATTATCAGCGAGTTGTAATCGAAAAGTGTCAGTGGCAGGAATGAATTCTTCTGCCTTAAAGTTATGATAACTGGCTACTTTCTTTTTGCCATCCATGACTTGAATAAAGGCGTGTTTCTTACCGTTTTTATCAAATGAAATACCTGGAATTACTGCAAAAGCATAACGTTCTGTAGGGTCTACAAACTTAAAATACCAACCTTCAAAGTAGTTCTTTATCTTACCCCAACCATGATACATATTTGGATTAAGAACAGCGCGGAGTCGGTTTTTATAATTTTGCATAGATTATTTTCTGGTATATAAAATTTCTAAGTGAGTGACGTTATTTATATGGATAAAATTTTAGAGTCAAATTTTTTCGATAGTTTTCTATTAAAAATCGTTGCATAGTCTACGCTACGGAACTATTTTTAAGAGGAAAATAGCGGAATAAAGGTGCTCTAAAATTATCCATATAAATAGTGTCACTCACTTAACTATATTTTTCTCCTCTTAACTTCATCACTTATCAATTTCAATTCTCGCCCCATATCACCTGCAACTGCTGTATTTTCTTGTGCACGACGGATTAGATAAGGCGTCACTTCTTGAACACTACCATAAGGAAGGTACTTTGCTACATTATACCCTTCATTTGCTAAGTTGAATGTCAAGTGGTCACTCATGCCATATAATTGGCAGAAATTAAGATGCGGATGATTTTTTGGGATGTTCTTTTCTGTGATTAACCTAGCTTGTAATTGAGCTGATTCGGCATTGTGTGAAGCATTGCAAGAGGCTAATTTTTCGTAATTATCAATACAAAAACGGAGGGCTTGATTATAAGCGTCATCTGTTGCTGCTTTTGTATCGTGAATAGGGGAAGGATAGCCCAATTCATCAGCACGTTTACGTTCTTTTTCCATATATGCACCACGCACCAATTTCGCTCCTAATATGTATCCATGTGCTTTGGCTTGGTCAAAACTTTTTAGTAGAAATGAAAGACGGTCTTTGCGATACATTTGAAAGGTATTATAAACAATAGCTTTCTCACGATTGTAGCGGCGCATCATTACATTGACTAAATGATCAATGGCACTCTGAATCCAGGTTTCCTCGCCGTCGAAGAAAATACCCACACCACGTTCACGAGCTACATGACAAATACTATCCAACCTTTTCAATACAATTTTATATTCTGCTCTACTTTCTTTAGTGAAAGGTTCTGAACGAGAAACCGCTTCTAATAGCTCAAAGCGTGCCATTCCTGTTATTTTTGTGACTACGATAGGAGTGGAGTCATTGCTATCCGCAAACTCTATCGCGCGGATAACCTCATTCATTGTTTTATTGTAATCTTCCTCTGTTACTTTTGCCTCTGCACTATAGTCGAGCATTGTATAGACTTTTCGTTTATACAAGTTATCTATTGCTTTCTGACTCTCTAAAAGCGTTCTACCACCTACAAACTGCTCAAATATTGTACTTTTAATCATCGTCTTGACAAAAGGCAAACGTAATTTTAGAGCAACTAAACCTAATTTAGATCCTACATTTACTAATGCGGGTTGACTCATCATTCGAAATAGCCACTGAGCGTTTTTGAGTTCCTTATCAGATTTATGTGCAAAAGCAATTTTTGTATCTGAGAAGTCTATTTCCTCATACTTACTATCTACTTTAGCTATGGCATCATCTACTATTGATAATATTTTTTGCTGTTTTGTCTTTAGTGGTGTTCCTGCTTTCTTCATGATAGAATGTATATTTAATGGAGAGAATTGGACTGTGGTGTATTCCAAATTTCCCAAGCTTTCTCTGCTTGCAAATGTAACATTTCTAAACCATTTTTTATGGCTGCTCCTTGTTCTTTTCCTCTTTTTAAAAATTCAGTTACTTCTGGATTATAAACCAAATCATATAGATAATGTTTTTTACTTAAATCATTATATGGAATATTAGGGTAAGAAGCGACATTTGGGAATGTGCCAAGAGGTGTTGTATTGATAATAAGTTGGTGATTTTCGATTACTTGTTTGGACAATTCTTCATAGGTGAATTGTTTTTCCTTCTTTGTTCGAGATACATAGCTGAAAGGGATTTTTAATTTTTTTAAAACATAAGAACATGCCTTTGCTGCGCCGCCAGTTCCTAGAATTAGAGCATTGTCAATTTTGTCTATATCTATTAGTTTTAGAAGTGCAATTTCAAATCCATATACATCTGTATTATATCCTTTTAATTTACCGTCAACAATCTTTATCGTATTTACTGCACCGATTCCTGCAGCATCCTCATCTATCTCATCTAAAAATGCTAAAACGTATTCTTTATAAGGAATAGTTACATTTAGCCCTTTTAAGTCTTCATGAGAGTTTAAAAGCAGAGGTAAATCATCAATACGTTCTAAAGGGAACAAACTATATGAGTGGTTCACAATATCTTCAAGTTCAAATTTTTCACTAAAATACTTTTTTGAAAAAGAGTGGGAGAGAGGGTAGCCTATGAGACCGTATTGCTTCATGTATCTATATTTTTCTTGTCTTTGAGAAGATGTGGACTGTTTTTCTACGTCTTCTGTTAATGTGTAATTTTTGTCAAATGTATATTTAAAAACAACAAGGGGCAAGTATTTTGCTCTCTTTTATGTCGAATTTTGAAATAGTGCATTTTGAAGCATCAGTTGGATTATGGAGATATACTTAATGTAATAAATAGCAAAGTATTAGAAACGAGAAATCCCGAATTTTCAATCTGAAAATTCGGGATTTCTTAAATTATAGGACTTTGGACGGAATAAAAAATCATTTGACAAACCCCTAACCCCTGAAGGGGAACATATTTCGTTTTGAAATTTAAAAAATAATAAAATTTAAAATCGTATTTTTATTTAATTCGTATTTAAATTTTATTCAAATATTCTCCCCTTCAGGGGTTGGGGGCTTTTGAAACGAATATAAATTCCGTCCAAAGTCCAATTAAATTATAGGATATTCAAACCCATTATTTTACTTTACGATACTTTGCTGCATTTGCGGGGTCAACTTTTGTCATCGTTTGAATGAGCAAATTTTGTTCAGCTGAGACACCTTGTTTAAAGATTTCTACTAGTTCAGTAGCTTTAGTATTCGAGAATACTTGCAATATCATCGAATTTGGTAAGTTACGATTAACTGAACCAACTGTCTTTATAGTTTCGATGATAATGGCACGACCTGCTTCTACATTTGTTGCCATGATATCTAAGCCTTGTCGGTGGTAATCATACCATGCTTGACGAAAATCACGCGCACGTGGCGTTAATATATTATCTAAAAGCCAATAGCGATTACGTCTTCCATCTGTAGGACGCCAGCCTTTTTTTAGACCATCATTAAGACTTTGTGGGATATTATTGACAACTTGGAGAGCTTGTTGATAATGCGGTTCTCCACCATAAGGTGCAAAACTATCTGCATCCATTCCTAAAACCATATAGGCGTAGTAACTCAAGACAGAAGATAGGTTTGTACTAAATACATTTGCTGCAAAATCGATAGGAGCGAACTGTTCATAATTAAAGACAAAATCTTTATCAATATGTGTTATTATAGGCGTTTTGTAATTTGAGCCATAGACTGGTCTCGTAGCCTGAATGGCAAAATCGGCACCAAATTGAGTTGGACCAGCTTCTACCGTAATTGTCATATTGATTTCTATCTGAATCCGCTCGTGCTCTTCATATTCGTCCTCATCAGTAAACTTCGTATTATTGTAAAACTCTGTTATCTGACCTTCCAAAGTTTGAAATACCTTCGGGTCTACATTTTGCAAAAGCGGAGTTTGAATGGTTACATTTGCACGAAATTCTTGTGCAAAACCTTTTAAGCCTAAAAAAAGTATAGTTGAAAGTAAAAATAGTTTTTTCATAAATCTTATTAGTTAAAATATTTTTTTAGAAAGTGACATTTGTAAACCAGTCTAATGTCAACTAAAAAAACTCTTTAATTCATCTGCAATATCTACAGCAACAGCAGTCTTACTCTTTAACTCAAATTCGCGACTCTTATTGTCCGAACGAATAATTGTTATTTTATTTGTGTCATGTCCAAATCCTGCACCTTTATCGGTCAGAGAATTTAAAACAATGAAATCTAGGTTTTTTCTACGCAATTTGCCTGCCGCATGTTCCTTCCCATTATTTGTTTCCAATGCGAAACCTACTAATATTTGCCAATCCTGTTTATTTTTTCCTAAAGAAGCTGCGATATCTGGGGTTTTTTCCAGTAGGACGCTCATTTCTTCTTGACCAGGTTTTTTCTTTATTTTTTGATTCGCTGCAGTTTTAGGTCGAAAATCTGCGACTGCCGCAGACATAATCGCAGCATCAGCTTGAGGGAAAAACGAAACACTAGCCTCATACATTTCTTGAGCAGTTTGTACACGTACGGTGTTGATATTAGAATGCTTTGGCTTTAAAATCGAAGGGCCTAAGACTAATTCGACTATTGCGCCTCTCTCTGCTAATTCTTCTGCTATAGCAACTCCCATTTTCCCCGTTGACCGATTACCAATGAAGCGTACAGGGTCAATCGGTTCGTGTGTTGGTCCTGCTGTTATTAAGACCTTTTTACCTTTAAAATCTGCTTTTTTTGAGAAGAAATTTTCTAAATGCTGGACAATCTCTTCCGGTTCTGCCATTCGCCCTTTTCCGACCAAACCACTTGCTAGTTCACCATCCCCTACAGGAATGAGATGATTACCATAAGATTGTAGACTTTGCACATTTGCCTTTGTTGCTGGATGCACCCACATATCTAAGTCCATAGCTGGAGCGAAAAAAACAGGACAGCGAGCTGATAAGTAACAGGCAACAACCATGCTATCTGCAATTCCATTTGCTAGTTTGGCTAGGGTAGTGGCAGTTGCTGGTGCTATAATCATTGCATCTGCCCATAGACCTAATTCTACATGGTTATTCCAACCTTCTTCCGAAGTCACAGATTGATAAACTTCCCGTTTGGAGAGCGTAGATAGAGTTAGTGGTGTAATAAATTTAGTGGCAGCATCGGTCATCAAAATTTGCACTTCTGCGCCAGCTTTGATGAGTAAACGGGTAAGAATTGCCGTTTTGTAAGCGGCTATACTACCAGTGACGGCGAGGATGATTTTTTTTCCTTTCAAGTTGTTTTTTTAGCGTTACTTAGTAATAATCGGTAAACGAAAACGGCTTGTGTACAATTCTGCACACAAGCCGTTTTTTTGTTGTGCATTTGCAAAATGTTGTTTTACAACTTTTACAACTCTACAACTTTTACGAGCATTCCTAAAAACGGTCGTCTTTCTTTTTATCACGGTAAGAGAAATGTAATTCTCCTCCGTTATATTCTTCTGTAGCTATGATTACAGGGTTTGGTAAACGCTCATAAAACTTAGAGATTTCAATTTGCTCTTTGTTTTCTGTAATTTCTTCGATAGCGTCAGAAGATACAGCAAATTCTTCTAGTTTATTGTGCAATTCATGCTTAATATCTACTTGCAATTGTTTTGCACGTTTGGTGATGATATTCAAAGTTTCGTAGATACTTTTTGTATCACTTACCATACCTTTTACGTCGCGTGCGCGCACATTTGGGTCTAATCCCTGAACTTTATTTTTGATATCTCCTTCCATAATATTTTTGAATTTTGAGTAATTTGAAACTTGGTTTCAAAACTATATTAAAATTCACTCAAACAGAGTCTGAGCGTACGCTTCTAGCTGAAATCTTTTAATCTTTTCTGAGTATTTTGGTACAAATCTTCAACTTCTTTGCGAAAATCGCTCTTTGTATATTTTCCTAAAAACTCATTTGCAACCTTTTCTGCTTCTTTCAAACGCTTCTCACGTTTATCATAAACAGAGTTAATTCCCATTTCATAAGCTGCTTTCACCAACTTATAACGCACTTTTTCCGCATTAGTTGTCTCAGGAAACTCTTTCAACACATTTTCATAACTAACTAATGCTGCTTGATATTGCTTTAGATTGTAGTACAATTCTGCAGTTTCAAAAGCTTTAGCTTCCATAATCAAACGCATTCTATCAATGAGTTTGTTTGCCTCGGGTACTTTATCGCTTTCTGGATAAGTGTTAATATAGGATTGAAAAGACTCAATAGCTTTATTGGCAAATGTCTGGTCCAGACGATAGTTAGGTGCCATTTGATAATTGCTGTAAGCAACCATGAATTCAGCGTCTTGCCTTTTCGAACTTGTTGGAAAAGTAGTCGTAAAGCTTTTGAAATAATAAGCTGCTAAAATATAGCGGTCTAATTTATAGTAGGTGTCCGCATATTTGTAGTAGATATCTTCCAATTCTTTTTTACCGCGATAAGCTCCAATCAACAATTCAAACAATGTCTGAGCTTTTAAATACTCTTCATCTTCGTAGTATTGGTAGGCTGCTTTGTATAACAAGTCTGTGTCGCCACTAGCACGTACCTTTTCAAATTCTGATTTACAAGAACTGAAAAACAAAGGCACAGTTACACTGAATAGTAGGGCAAAAATGATACTTTTTTTCATAAGCGCGCAAAGATAAGGATTAGTTATTAGTTTTGGTTATTAATTATTGGTTATTTTAGTGTTTTTC
>CAZQTE010000075.1:10862-17063 GCA_964595615.1 uncultured Saprospiraceae bacterium | reverse complement strand
AAAATAGACTTTAGCATCGAAGAAGATTGGCTACAATGGATGAAAGGAAAACACATTCCAGATGTCTTAAAAACAGGCTACTTCTCAGGCTACCGCCTATCACGCGTCATGTCTCTCCGCGACACAGACGGAGTCACCTACGCTATTGAATATCATTGCGCCTCCACTGCCGATTTACACCAATACGAAGTAAAAGCAGCAGGACCATTACGCAAAGAATATCAAGAACGTTACAGTGGGAAATATGTGACCTTTAGGTCAATCATGGAAGTTGTCGAGTAAGCTTAAACTTACTGAAAAGTGCGACGGTCAACTGTCAACCGACAACTGCGTGCCCGAATGGGACAATAAAAAAAGTGTTATTCTTTTCTCAAAGTCCACTTTATTACCACTATTAAGTGATTATGGCGCGTTTTTTACGAATAGAAGCGTAAACACATTATCTTTGTAAAACTCCAAAGTCCCAACCAAGAATTTTAAGACCGTACAAACTGGGATATGAAAAAAATACTTCTACATATTCTCTTTTTATTTTTTATTCTACCGCTTTCTGCGCAACAGATGCAGTGGGCTTCTGAAGTCGTTGATAAATCGAGTCAATATGGGAATGAAGTGTATTCTGCCCGTCAGGCTTTAGGTATTCCTAATGCAATCAACGGTAACAGTACAGAAATGATGGCTTGGGCGCCAGGCAGAGAGGAGTCTTCTCTTGGAGAACATTTGCATGTCCGATACACTGTCGCGATGCGAATTCGACAAATCGTTGTTTCTGAAAGCAAGAATCCAGGTGCTATCAGCCGCATCACCCTTTATGATGATAATCGCAAGCGTCATCTCATTTATGAAAATCGAAATCCAGCACCCGCTGGCAAATCTTCTCGATTTTTTAGCCATACTTTTCCTTTAACAGAATATAAAGTCAGTGAAGTTTTAATAGAATTGAAAACTTCCGCTGTCCCAGGCAGTAATAATATTGACGCTATTGGTATTTCCCCAAATGAGAAAGAATATACAGGACCACAGATTGAAGAATTGGTCTATGAAAAAGGCATCTCTAATGCCGAAAACTTAGGAATGCAAATTAATTCCGCTTTTGCAGAGCGTTTACCTATCATTTCTCCCGACGGAAAAACATTGTGGTTTGCCCGAAAATATCATCCTCAAAATCGGGGTGACGATGCCCATGACGATATTTGGGTGAGTACGCTGCAAGGTGGAAACACTTGGAGTCGCCCTATCAATGTTGGTGCGCCATTAAATAATGAAAAGCACAATTTTGTGTTTTCTGTTAATCCTGCAGGTGATAAATTATGGTTGGCAAATGAGTACAATAGCGTAAAAAAAGACGGAATTTCATATAGCGTAAAGAATGGACGTACGTGGTCGAGACCGCGTAATGTGCGCATCAATGACCATTATAATGACGGTCCATTTGTTTGCTATCACATCAGCCATGATGAGCAAGTTTTATTGATGTCTGTCACGCGTCGCGAAGGAATGGGTGAGAATGATTTGTACGTTTCTTTTAAGACAAAAAACGGAGAATATACAAAACCACAAAGTCTTGGCAGCACCATTAATTCGGTTGGGGATGATAGCAGTATTTTCTTAGCGGCAGATGGAAAAACGATTTACTTTTCAAGTAATGGACATGCAGGTTATGGAGGTTATGACATGTTTCGCAGTCAACGTTTGGACGACTCGTGGACACGTTGGTCAAAACCTGTTAACTTAGGAAAGAATATTAATTCTGCGGCACACGATTACAATTACACCATTCCTGCAAAGGGTGATTATGCGTATTTCTCAAGAGATAACGCAAGTGGAATGAGTGATTTGTTTAGAATAAGATTGCCAGAAGAAGTGCAACCTGAACCTGTCGTATTTATCACGGGACAACTTTTGGATGCGAATACAAAACAGCCAATTGGCGGTGTCTTAAACTATGGAAAAGAAGGAAATCTTAATCCAAATAAAGTGGTTTCTGATGATAAAGGAAAGTTTGCTATGGTTTTGCCTTACGGCGAAAATGTAGACATGTATGCAGAGCGGGATGGTTATTACGCAATTAGTGAGCAGATACATTTAGCGGAGCAAACAGAAGATTTGGACTCTGATGGAGCCAGCCCAGACGAACCTGTTGCATCTGCAAGTAATTCCGATATTGATAAGATGCAATTGCGTTTGAATGAATTAGAAAGTGATTTAGTTACTTTAGAAAATACACCACAACCAACATACAAAAACAGAAAGGAAAAAGAGGAGAAATTAGGTCAAAATAGCAGACCATATGCCAGTGACCCAGCTCTTTTAGAATTGCAAAGACGTTACGAAGCACGTTTAAATTATTTAGAAAATAATACAGACCAACTAACAACTAAGGGCACTGAAAAAATAGAAGAAGAGGATGAATTGGCGCGTATGAAACGCAAATACAATGAGGCAAATGGCGTGACCACAAGCACCCCAGTGACCCGTGACCGCAGTCCAGTCATTAGTGGAAAAGGTGATACGCGTAAGGATAATGAAGATGCAGAATTGGCTGCGATGAAAGCTAAATTTAATCGTCATAATGGTCAAAAGACAGAAAAGCCAAAAACGACAAGTCCAAGTCGCGGTACAGAGTATTTCCCTTGGCAAGTGGTAGAGAAAAAAACGCGTGATGAAATGGAAGCGCAACTTTTACCAGAAGTTCGAAAAGAATTAGAAAAGGAACTCTTAGCAGAGACAAAAGAAGAGTTAGCGCGTGAGTTAAACCCAAACGAACAGCGCACTTTACAGCGTGCTCAACCACGTTTAAAATCAAAGGAGCCACTAATGGCAAGAGGCGGCACTTCGATGAATGATTTGCCTGATTGGGCGGAAGAAATTAAAGCAGATTTGCGCGTGGCTTTGGAGTATGAAGTGCGCCAAGAATTGAAAAAAGAACTACGCGAAGAAGTGAAAGCAGAATTGCGTTTGGAGTTAGAATATCAGGTGAAGAAGGAATTGGAAGCAGAACTACGTAAAGAATTAGAAGAAAAAATCCGCGCGGAGCTTTTAGCAGAACAAAAGCGTCCAAAAAAATTAGAACCTCAGCGCGTTCCGCAAGTAGCATCTACTGATGAACCTGCCGATATTCCTGAGCCAGTTTATAAGGAATTGGAGAAGGAAATCCTTTTAGCTCCTATCGAAGTCGGGCAGGTTATTCCAATGAATAACATCTTTTTTGATAGCAATGAGTCCAGTTTAAAATCTGAAAGTTATTCAGAATTAGCACGCGTGAAATTATTTTTAGAAGAAAAAAGTAATCTCGTTATCGAAATCGGAGGACATACAAATGGCTGGTGTAGCCACGTATTCGCTAATGAGTTATCAACTAAACGAGCGAAAGAAGTACGCGAGTTTTTAATCGGAGAAGGCATTCCTGCTGAGCGTATCCAATTCCGTGGATATGGAAAAACTGCTCCAATTGCAAGTAACGATACGAAGGCTGGTCGCCGTCAGAATCAACGTGTGGAGATGAAGATATTGGAGATACTTTAAATGGATAATTTCTATTGTCGAATGTATAATAGGGCTAATGTTGAATGAAGAATTTTGAATTTTGAATAAAGCCACTTTACTGTTTATTAGACTTTTTTAAAATTTCCTTACAATCTATTCTGCTGTAATCTCTAATCTTGTCAAATTGTATAATCTTGCCAAGCTCACCTTTTTATTGAAAAAACATTTCTGCGAAAAATGTTTTTAATTCAACTTTTCGTTTAACTTTGCAAAATAATTTGTTTTAAAAGTTGTATTTCATGTAGTGGTATTCAAGTTTACGTAAGAACTCTTAGTTATGATTACTGAGACGCTTGCCTAACAACTTCCAACCACCAACTATCAACTTGAAATCAATCGCAATGATTAGAAATATTCAAATCAGTAATTACGCCATTATTGAAGAATTGGAAATCAATTTTTCTGACGGCTTGACCATCATTACAGGTGAAACTGGAGCAGGTAAATCCATTTTATTAGGCGCATTGGGCTTGATAATGGGAAAACGCGCAGACACCAAAGTTCTTTACAACCAAGAAAAGAAATGTGTTATCGAAGCCAATTTTGATATTGGTCGTCATAATATGCAAGATTTTTTTGAGGAGAATGATATTGATTATGAAGCAGAAACGGTGGTACGTCGTGAGATTACGCCGTCGGGCAAATCTCGTGCTTTTGTCAATGATACGCCTGTCAAGTTAAAAACCTTGCAGCAGTTGAGTGGAGCATTAATTGATTTGCATCAGCAGTTTGATACTTTGGATATTCATAATGTTAGTTTTCAATTACGGATGATTGATGCTTTGGCTGATAATAATGCGCTTTTAGAAGACTATCAAAAGGGTTTTAGAAAGTATCAAGGAGATAAAAGACGCTTAGCAAAACTGACGGAAGAAACGGCGAATGCAGCTAAAGAAATCGATTATATTGAGTTTCAATTGAATGAATTTAATGAAGCAGAATTAATCGAAGGAGAACAAGAAGAACTCGAAGTCGAAAGCAAAAAACTAAATAGCGCAGAAGATATCAAACGCGGATTATCTGCGGTTTATTCGCATTTGACTGAGGACGAGCAGAGTGTTGTTGGTCAATTAGAAAGTTTGGCAGTCGTACTGAATGGTGTCGTGAAATACGATACGCGTTTAGAAGGCATTTATACGAAATTTGAGAGCTTGACTTTAGAGTTGCAAGCTCTTTCAGAGGATATTGAAAAAATAGCGGACGGGACAGAATTTAATCCAGAGCGCATCACCGAAATTCAGGAAAGACTAAACATCATCTTCCGCTTGCAGAGTAAACATCAAGTGCGTTCGGTCGAAGAATTAATGGCTATTCAAGAAGAGTTGAGTGTAAAATTGACTTCTTTTGGAGATATGTCTGGTGAAATTGAAGCTTTAGAAAAAGACATCGCCGAGCAAGAAGAAAAACTACTCAAAAAAGCAGCAGGTCTTTCGAAAAGAAGGAAAGGAGTTGTTAGTGGCTTTGAGAAAAAAGTGCATGAATTACTCGCTGAGTTATCTATGGAACACGCGCGCTTAGAAATTCAAGTTTTACCTTTAGAAGATTTGACTTCTACAGGAACGGACGAAGTAAACTTCTTATTCGCAGCGAACAAAGGTAGCCGTATGCAGCACATCAAAGATGTCGCATCAGGAGGTGAAATTTCTCGTTTGACCTTAGTGACAAAATCATTAGTTGCCAGCGCAATTCCATTACCTACCTTGATTTTTGATGAAATCGACAGTGGAGTATCAGGAGATGTCGCCTTGAAAATGGGTAACATTTTGCGTCGTCTATCCAATCACCATCAAGTGGTTTCGATTACGCACTCGCCACAAATTGCTTCTAAGGCTGACGCGCACTATTTCGTACACAAACGTATCAAAGAAGACCGTACTGTAACTGCTGTTCGCGAGTTGACGCATGATGAACGTATTCGTGCTATCGCTACGATGTTGAGTCAGAATCCGCCTTCTGCGGCGGCTTTGGAGAATGCGCGGGATTTGCTTTCGGCGGCGGCTTTGGTTTAGGTTTCGTTGACAGGTAAGTTCTCAAGAACAAAAAAGGCTTCTAACGTATTTTTGAGTTATTCGAACCACTCAAAAAATGTTAGAAGCCTTATGTTTTACAACACTGTACAAAATAAAGAAAAACTTTCCAAGGGTCATAAATCATCCCATTTTCTCCTAAACAAATGGAGACTTGCCTGAGTAGTTTAACACTTGAACTTAAACGACCCTAAGGATAGTGTCATGCACTTAACTATTTCACTATTGTAATCCTTGAAGTATGTAACAACTTTCCTTGCATAATAATCACATTTGCAATTGTAGCTTTTGTTTCCACTGTAATTTCTTCATCAAATAAACCTGAGAAATTCTTAATTTCTTTCGTGTACAAAAGATTTTCATCCATATCACTTACTACAATAATAAGAGGTTTCTTTTCCGCAGAAAATTTCAATCGAAAAGTCCCTGTTGAAGGATTTGGTGCGATAGATAAGTCTTGCAATTCTAAACCTTTCACGAAACATTCGTCAGGTCTTTTTTCTTCCTTGATTTCTTCTTTAGGTGCATCATCCGCCAACTTAAATTTTACAGGCAAGTGAAACTCTACTGCTACACTCTTCCCATCCTTTTTCCCTGGTATCCAGTCTGGCATTTGCGCCACAATTTC
>CAZQTE010000075.1:7701-10762 GCA_964595615.1 uncultured Saprospiraceae bacterium | reverse complement strand
TTTGTAGACAGGGTCTGTAAAATTGCATAAATGTACTAACACAGGAAGCGTTCCGTCTTTAGCTTCAAAATTAGCTATAGCGACTGGAATACCTACTTCATTTGCGACTTTATCCGAAATATCCATAATTTCTTCTCGATGCTTTGGGTACTCCAATATTAGCTGACTAAAGTGACTGGCTAACTTATTAAAAGCAACTTCTTTCTCTTTTGGCGATACTTCGTTTACAGCATCGAATAATTTTTGAATTTCACTTTCTATAACAGTCGTATCGAAGTTGTTTTGACTAAATGAAAGGATTGAAAAATCTGTTTTCCCGTCCCGATTTGCAAAAGCAAAAACGAGTAAAAAACAAAGAGGTAGGACCGCTAAATACTTCCAGAGTGCCCGTGAGTTGGATGGTTTTTTTGTCATCATCATAATTCTTTTTTTTAATTGTGATTGGTTGAAATGATTCGCTAAGGACAAGCACATCCGGCCCTGATGTGTTTGTCTTAGCAACAGCAGGCCGTACTGTTTCTTTTGTGTATTTTTCAATACCTCTGCATCTGCGAGGTATTCGTGTATTTGTCTTAATGATTTTTTGAAAAAATAAATGGGTGGAATGCACCAAAATAAAATGCTCAACACTTCTAATAGTAGGACATCTACAGTATGTCGCTGTGTTAGGTGTGCGCGTTCGTGTTCTATTATTTTTTGATTATCAATTTCTTGTAAATTGAAATCTTTAGGAATGAAAAGTGAATTAAAAAACGAAAAGGGAGTATGACTTTTAGGTGTCAGTGCAATTTTAGTCTCTTGATAAATTATTCTTTCAGAAGCAGCATATAGTTTTTTAATTTGAAAAAGTCCGTATAAAAAGCGGATTCCAAAAAGGATAACTCCTGCAAAATATAACCAAAGCAATACATCTGCCAATCCAATAGTAGAAGAAATTTGTGTTTGCTGCGCCGTAATCTCTACCGCTTCCACGCCTCCAATTACTACTTCTTGTAAGTAAACAACCGCATTTTCTGTAGCATTAGAACTTGCTGTCGGCCATTCCAAGAGAGGAATAATCATTCCTGCCAAAAGTGTAAAAAGTAAGTACGCTCGATTTCCCTTAAAGAAAGTCTCTTCTCGCAAGGCTATCGCATACAGTGCGTATAAAACCGTCCAGCAAATTGTTAATTCGAGTAAATAAGAGAGCATAATTTTGGATTTAAAATGTAAAAGGAGTTTCAACGAAAGCCACACCCGTCAAGCGCAGCGCCCGTTTACCGTCCACCGTCTTCATCTTCCAAGCGTTCCAACATCTCCTTCAATTCCTCTACGCTCAAATCTTTTTCTTTCACTAAAAAAGAGACCAAATTACTCATCGACCCTTCAAAATAATCACTCACCAACTTCCCAACCGATGTTTTTGAATAGGCATCCTTTTCTACAATCGGAAAATATTCATGTGTACGTCCATAAGATTTGTGGTCAACGAAACCCTTGTTTTCCAAGATGCGAACGATAGAAGAAATGGTGCTATGTGGCGGCTTTTTGCCTGTTTCCGATTTCATTTCCTCTAAGATGTCACTCACCAAACAGCGCTCTTTTTGCCAAATGATTTGCATGACTTCTTCTTCTGCTTTTGTTAATCGTGTCATTTTTAGCTTTTTTTAAATTTGTTTTTCTTTGACAAGACAAAGGTATAGCGTAATTTTTAAAGATTCAACTATTTTTTACGATTAATAACGTAATAATACGTTATTTAAATTTAAATAACTGATTATCAATTAATTAAATACAAAATTAAGTTTACCTACTTCTCATTTCGTGCTTCGACAGGCTCAGCACTCTGAGGGAATTTACTGGAGATATTGACTATTTGTTTCGTTTGCTTATAGATATACAAGGATAATTTTAAATAAAAAAAGTAAAAAACACTTCCATACATAAGATTCTAATGTATCTTTGCATTATGTATTCAAAAGAACTATTAAAAGGCACATTAAAAACTATCATTCTTCAGCTATTGTCTGATAATGGGAGAATGTATGGTTACGAGATTACGCAACGTGTCAAAGAACTATCAGAAGGAGAATTGCAATTAACGGAAGGTGCATTATATCCGACTCTGCACAAATTGGAAGCGGAAGGACTTCTTTCAACAGAAAAAGTAAAGGTTGGCGGACGGATGCGCAAGTATTATCGTCTGACTCCTGTGGGGCGAACAGATGCATTTCGTAAGACAAACGAATTTCGCAGTTTCACAGCGATGATGGAAAAAGTATTGAATATCAAACCCCGCCTGACATAATGCAATTAACAGAAAATCAAACGGCTATTATCGCCGAAAAAATAAACGAAGCGGGTTTGGAATATTATCCGCTACGCGAGGAACTACTCGACCACCTCTGCTGCGCCACCGAAGAAAAAATGATAGCTGGCGCAAGCTTTCCCGAAGCCCTCGACGCACTTTCGGAATTATTCAAAGAAGATGAAATGAAAGACATGGAGAAGGAAACACTTTCTCTGCTTAATTCAAAATCAGAATTTATGAAAAAGCTTTCATTATTAACACTACTCGTTTTGCTGCTCACATTTACGATGACTTGGGCGACTAAAAATTCAGAACAGCCTATTTTACCTGCTGACCCACCGAGTATTTTGCCGATTGCGGGGGATTTTGGTATTAGTTCTTCATTCGGAAAACGCATGCATCCAATTCATAAAGTGGAAAAGATGCACAAGGGAACAGATTTTAAAGCACCAATGGGCACACCTGTCTTGGCTACCTCTGACGGAAAAATTATCAAGGCAGAAACCAAATCAACAGGCTACGGAAATAATATCGTCATCGAGCATGACTCTATTTATCAGAGCAGATACGGACAACTTTCAGAAATCAATGTAAAAGTCGGACAATTAGTGAAAAAAGGAGATGTTATTGGTAAAGTGGGAAGTAGCGGAACCTCTACAGGTCCACACTTACACTACGAAGTAATCGAAAACGGTAAACATGTCAACCCAGAGAATTTCCTTTCTCTCCGCGCCGAATAAAGAATTATTTCATCTTCTTTGAGTCTGCTTC
>CAZQTE010000075.1:3013-7601 GCA_964595615.1 uncultured Saprospiraceae bacterium | reverse complement strand
GACAGATGTCTGAAAAAATTATGAACCGAAGTTTGCCAAAAATAGATGTTGACCCAACTGCTGCCGAACGCAAAGCAGACCATATCTTATTGGCTTTTCAATCGCAGGTCGCACAAGGGCAATTGGACAATCGTTTTTATTACGAGCCACTTTTGGCAGCGCACCCTGAGCGCGGCAGTTTTCCTGAAATGCAATTTTTAGGTAAGACTTCTCGCGTCCCAATGTGGGTGAGTAGCATGACGGGCGGCACCGAAATGGCAAATCGGATTAATCATAATTTGGCGCGTGCTTGTGGCGAATTTGGTTTTGGAATGGGCTTAGGTTCTTGTCGTGCGCTTTTGTATAGCGATGAGCGATTGAGTGATTTTGCAGTGCGCAATATCATTGGGCATGAAGTGCCACTTTATGCAAATTTGGGTGTTGCACAGTTAGAAGAATTGATTGATGCGGGTGATTTATTTTTGTTAAATGAATTGATTGATAAATTAGAAGCCGATGGCTTAATTATCCACGTCAATCCATTTCAAGAATGGTTACAACCAGAAGGCGACCGTTTCAAACGTCCACCTTTGGAGACCATTTTGACTATTTTGGAAAAATTTTCTTTCCCTATTATTGTCAAAGAAGTCGGGCAAGGATTTGGCTATGAAAGTTTAAAAACTTTATTTCAATTACCTTTAGCAGCAGTAGATTTTGCGGCAAATGGAGGAACAAACTTCGCCAAATTAGAATTATTGCGCAGCGATAAAACCAGACAAGAAATCTATGGTCAATTAGCCAATGTCGGTCACAGTGCCACAGAAATGGTCAATATGACAAATGAAATTTTGGCAGATTTAGGCGACAAAGCACAGTGCCAGCAAGTCATTATTTCAGGCGGCGTCAAGACATTTTTAGACGGTTATTATCTAACCGAAAAATTAAATACAAACTGCGTGTATGGTCAAGCTTCCAGCTTTTTACAGCACGCAAGAGGAGAATATCAAGAGTTGAAAGATTTTGTGGACAGCCAAGTACAGGGTTTAGAATTGGCAAAAGCGTTTTTGAAAGTAAAATAGTTGATTGGTTGATTACGTTAATTGTGTGGATTAAAAAATGATATATTCTAAGTCACACAAGGCTACCAACTACCAACTACCAACTACCAACTAACATGAGTAAAACAGTATCAGGTTTCAGCAAACTATCCAAGAGAGATAAGATAAAATGGGTCGTGAAGAATTTCTTCAAAGACCCTGAAACTGTGATGCATGAGATGATGAGTTTTTGGCACAAGGACGAAGAGCAACAACGTGTCATTGACGGCTTTAGTGAAAATACAATTAGTAATTTTGTGATGCCTTATGGTGTCGCGCCGAATTTTGTTATCAATGGTAAAGAATATACGATACCAATGGTTATCGAAGAAAGTTCGGTGGTAGCAGCAGCGGCGGCAGCAGCAAAATTTTGGATGAAACGTGGCGGTTTTAAAGCCGAAGTACTGGCGACCAAGAAAGTTGGGCAAGTTCATTTTTCTTGGAAAGGTGATGTAGAAAAATTGCACGCAAATTTTTCTCAAATTAAAGATAAATTACACGCAGATTGTGAAGATTTGACACACAATATGAGAAAACGCGGAGGCGGCATTCTTGATATTGAATTGTTGGATATGACAGCACTCGAAGCGGATTATTATCAATTGCGTTGCACTTTCGAGACCTGTGATAGTATGGGCGCGAATTTTATTAATTCCGTCCTCGAACGCATGGGACAATCTCTACAGACTTTTGCAGCGACGCATGCTGACTTTGCTGACGAAGAAAGAGATTTGACAATCGTCATGGCGATTTTATCGAATTTTACGCCTGAATGTATTGTACGTGCGTCGGTTGAGTGTAAAGTGGCAGATTTGGGGACTTTCCCAAATAATATGAACGCAGAAACTTTTGCAGAGAAATTTAGCAAAGCCGTTCGCATCGCGTATATTGACCCTTATCGCGCAACAACTCACAATAAAGGCATCTACAACGGAATTGACTCAGTAGTTTTAGCTACGGGAAACGATTTTCGCGCGATAGAAGCCTGTGGTCATACCTACGCTTCTCGCGACGGGCAGTACCGCAGTCTTAGCCATTGTACAGTTGAAAATGGAGTATTTAAATTTTGGTTGGACTTACCGCTTGCGGTAGGAACTGTTGGTGGCTTAACCAAATTACACCCAATGGCTAAAAATTCTTTAGAGCTTTTAGGCAATCCAAGCGCGGAAGAATTGATGCAGATTATTGCAGTTACAGGACTGGCACAAAATTTTGCAGCTTTACGTTCTTTGACGACGACAGGTATCCAACAAGGACACATGAAAATGCACCTTTTGAATATTACAAATCATTTAAAAGCTACACCAGAAGAGACGGAAAAAACTGTTGCTTATTTTGATACTCGGGCGGTTACTTTTTCTGGGGTGCGGGAGTTTGTTGAGGGCTTGAGAGAGCGTGAGGCTGAAATAACCCCCTAACCCCCATTTGGGGGAACTTTCGTTGAGTTGATTTTTTCTATAATTCGCAATTTTACTTTTTAAAAGTGTCACGCACTTAATTATTGATAAATAAAGATTTACCGCGAACTTAGCCCTGAAAAAAGTTCCCCCAAATGGGGTTAGGGGGTAAATCAATAAAAGAATACCTCCAAAATCACCAATCTCACCAACACAAAATCGGCATTCGCCACAAAAAATCTATTCCTTGAATTCATTCACCAAACATTTCCACGCCAAAGGAAAATTGCTTCTATCTGGCGAATATTTCGTTTTAGATGGAGCATTGGCTTTGGCTGTGCCTACAAAGCAAGGGCAAAGTCTCATCGTCGAAGAACAAGAATCTTTCGCGCACATCTCCTGGGAGAGTGTAGATGCAGAAGGAGAAGTATGGTTCAAAGCACTTTTTACGGCGCAAGATTTAGATTTAATATCGACTTCAGATGATGCTATGGCGCGCCGTTTACAACAAATTTTAGAAGCCGCGCAAAGACAAAATCCTAAGTTTTTACCTTATGGTGCGATTATTCGGACGGAATTAGAATTTCCACGCGAGTGGGGATTGGGGACAAGTTCTACCTTGCTATATAATATTGCAGAATGGGCAAAAATAGATGCATACCAATTGCTATTTGAAACCTTTGGTGGTTCGGGTTATGATTTGGCATGTGCGGGTGCGGAGTCAGCGATTTTTTATCGTTTAAAAGATAAAACGCCTCATTTTTACCCATTTCCTTTTCGTCCAGCATTTATCGATAATTTGTATTTCGTTTATTTAGACAAAAAGCAAAATAGTCGAGAAGGAATTGCACATTATCGTGCTAAAGTGAAGAATACGCCTGAATTGGTGCAGAAAATTTCCGATTTAACAGAAAAAATGTCGCAAGCAGGCAACTTGTCTGACTTTGAAGACCTCATTAAAGAACATGAAGAAATTGTTTCTGATACATTAGAAATAAAACGCGCAAAAGACCTCTATTTTACAAATTACTGGGGAGAAGTAAAGTCTTTAGGGGCATGGGGCGGTGACTTTGTCTTAGTAACGAGTGATAAATCACATAAAGAAACAGCTGCTTATTTTACCGAACGTGGATTTGAAGTTTGTTTGCCTTTTTTGACTTTGGTAAATTAGCTGCTTACAAAAGTTAAATATTCCACAAACATTTGCTTTTTGAAAGAAAAGGCATGATTTTGTTGGTAGACATTATGCATATAGGTGTTTTGAAAAAATCTTGTCACAAGTATTTGATAATGAGTAACGATAAAACAATAATTTGAACATTTGGACGGCTTCTTTAGCCCTTATTTTCCTTTAAAAATCAGTTATAGGATTAACCATACTCCCGATTTTTAAAGAAAACTAAGACCAAAATAAGCTCGTCTAAATTATTCAACTTATTATTTCATCGTTACTGAGTTAATTTTTCATAGAAAAAAGTCGCACCTTTGCGAACTAAGTAACATTTCAAAGCATTTTAACGTCGAATAGATATACAACACTCAAACAAAGTTTGAGCGTACACAAAAAACGAAATAATATTAGAAGAACCTTTTACAAGCCAACAATCATGAGATTAACTTTACTTTTTATTTTCACCCTCTTATTGAATGTTAGTGTCTTCGCACAAGCGAATAGGACGGAGTCTTTTGCCGCGGATATCGAAGCATACGAATTACGCGTATACCCAAATCCTACAACTGACTCATTTCAAGTAGTGGATAATATTATCGTTGACGAAATCGTCATCTACAATATCATTGGTAGAAAAATAAGAACTTTCACACATGAAAGTAATAAAAAGTATAGCTTAGGCGATTTACCTGACGGTATGTATTTTATTGGTTTGATTAGTGAAACTGAAGGTGTACTGAAGACCTTGCGTATCAGCAAACGCGTAATGCGTCCGTAGATGAAACAGGTTCTTTGGTAGAAAAGCCCTTTGCATTTTTGTAGTGCAAAGGGCTTTTTTCGTTTGAGACTTATGAAGTCAAGCAAGTTTGACTACTTTTGCAGAAATTAGATTTGCCTAAGGAGTTTTGATTTCATTCAAAATTCAAAATTCACTCATTCAAAAT
>CAZQTE010000075.1:0-2913 GCA_964595615.1 uncultured Saprospiraceae bacterium | reverse complement strand
ATGTATCCAGATTTATCATACATCCTACACGACCTCATCGGTACTGAACCCGACAACTGGACTTCTATTTTCAAGACTTTCGGGATGATGTTGGTCACAGCCATTTTGACAGCGGCCTTCATTCTAAATATGGAAATGAAACGCAAGTCTAAAATTGGTATTTTTTCTGCGGAGCGTGTAAAAATCATTCCTCAGACTTCTGCTACTCTCGGAGAAATGATTTCTAATGGTATTTTCGGCTTAATATTAGGTTGGAAGATTCCTTACATTTTTCAAAATTTCCCAGAATTTCAAAATGACGCTGGAGCAGTTCTTTTATCTGGGAAAGGATATCCTTTATTGGGAATTGTGTTAGCAATAGGCTTTGCAGGTTTTACTTGGTGGAAAGTGAAAAGCGATGCAGAAAAAACACAAGCGAAAGAAAGTATTCAAGATATTTATCCGCATGACCGTATTGGTGAAATTACAATTGTAGCGGCATTGACAGGTATTTTTGGTGCAAAATTATTTGCGGTTATTGAAGATATTCCTTCGCTTTTAGCTGACCCTATTGGGGTGTTTTTCTCAGGAAGCGGTTTGGCCGTTTATGGTAGTTTTATTGGTGGATTTATTGGTGTTTACTGGTTTTTAAGAAAACACAATATCAAGTTTTATCCTTTTGCGGATTGTATTGCACCAGCTTTGGCTGTCTCTTATGCCGTCGGGCGTGTAGGTTGTCACTTGGCAGGTGATGGAGACTGGGGAATTATTGCAGACGCTGCGCCAGATTGGTGGTTTTTTCCAGAATGGATGTGGTCTTGGGACTATCCAAACAACGTAAATAATGACAATGGTGTAGACGGTTGGAGAACTGGATTAGTTGCGGCTTGTAATCCTGAATGTTTCTTACAAGTCTCAGCAGCGAGTGTAGAAGAAGCTTGTAAAGAATGTTGTGGCGTTCGCTACTGTCACGTATTAACAGAGAAAGTTTATACAACGCCAATGTTTGAAATTATGGCTTCAATGGGCATTTTTGCTTTCCTTTGGGCTATTCGCAAAAAGATAGAATACATTCCAGGATTGCTATTTTTTATCTATTTAATTTTCAATGGCGTTGAGCGTTATTGGATTGAACAGTATCGAGTCAATGACCCTTATGATGTTTTTGGCTTTCAATTAACTCAAGCACAACAGATTGCGATTGCTTTGATTTTGATTGGTATTGTTGGTTCGTTCTTGCGTTGGAATAGTCGAAAGAAAATCGCGTAATTTTTCAAAAGAATAGATAAAAAAACTGCGTACCAATTAATTTTTGGTACGCAGTTTTTTTGTAGAAATTATTTGAAATAAATCGGTTTTTAACAAATCAAATCACTCAAACGATTCCAAAAACACAAACGACATTTCCTATATCTCCACCGTCTTCCATTTCCCCTTCTTAAAAATAATAATAGCTATCACCGCTAAAATGGACTCTGCCCCAACAATGGCAAGCATCGCTCCCAATACACCATAATCCAATTCTATCGCCAAGAAATAAGCCAAAGGTATTTCTATTAACCAAAAGCAAATTAGATTAATAATCGTCGGTGTCCGCGTATCTCCTGCACCGCCAAAGGCTTGCCCCATGACCATACCATAAGAATAAAAAACATTACCGAGACAGAAAATGCGAAGACATAGCACACCTGTTTCTAAAACAAGCTCCTCTGTGGTAAAAATACCAATTAGAGGTCTCGCGAAAATGAAAAAGACAATGCCGATTGCTCCCATGAAAATGGCATTATAGTAAGCGGCTTTCCAGACTGATTTTTCGGCGCGTTCGGCTTGTTTTGCTCCCAAGTTTTGTCCAACTAAAGTTGCCGCAGCATTTGCAATTCCCCAAGCAGGTAATATGGCAAAAATAATCAATCGAATTGCAAAGGTATAACCAGCAAAAACATCCTTTCCTAAGTCAGCAATAACGCCCGCCACGAATATCCAACTACAAGATGCTACTGCAAATTGCAATGCACCCGTCGTCGCTACATTTGCCATTTTCTTGATTGTTTCAGGAATAACTTTAAAGTGTTCCCAAGACATTTTGATAATGCTTTTGCCATTGAATAAGATATACAATTGAAATAAAACGCCTACACCTCGCCCAATCGTTGTCGCAACGGCTGCACCTAAAAGTCCCATTTCAGGAAAGAAACCAATACCAAAAATCAGTAAAGGGTCTAAAATAATATTCAGACCATTGGCTATCCAAAGAGATTTCATAGCCATCGACGCATTGCCCGCACCACGAAAAACACCATTCAAGACAAACAATAAAACGATAACGATATTAGACCCAAAAAGCAATCGCGTATAGTTAGTTCCAACAGCAACAACATCCGCATCTTTACTCAAGAACCACAAAATATCATCTGCAAAATAAATTCCCGCAACCGCAATAATCAAGGCAACAAAACCACTCAGCCAAATAGCTTGCACACCTGCCTCGGCGGCTTCTTTTAATTTGTTTTCTCCGACACGCCTTGCTACTGTTGCCGTCGCTGCGATGCTAATCCCAATCGCCAAACTATAAATTAAAGTAGCAACAGTTTCCGTTAATCCAATTGTTGTCACCGCCGCGGTGCTAATTCTACTTACAAAAAAGGCATCTACCAAAGCAAAAATTCCTTCACCAATCATCTCGATGACCATTGGTACAGACAGTAAAATGATAGCTCTACGAATGCTTCCTGTCGTAAAACTTTCTTCTTCTCCGCTAAGTGCCTCCTTAAAAAGTTGAATAATTTTTGCTAACATTGATTTTATTGGTTGACAGTTGCCGGTTGTTAGTTGACAGGCAAGTGTCTCAGTACTGTGTAACAAAAGTAAGTTGTAATTCTATCAGGCTTCCAAAGGGTTGAAACCCCTTGGAGGAATATAAATAAACTTTTGTTA
>CAZQTE010000074.1:3085-17382 GCA_964595615.1 uncultured Saprospiraceae bacterium | reverse complement strand
CTGAACATATCCACTGTACTTATTACCTTCTCCGTCATCTAAGACATAGAAGTAAGTACCGTCAGGCAATATCTGTCCGTCCCAAGTACCGTCCCAATCGTTACGGTAACCCTTAGCAGACAATACTTGATTACCCCAGCGGTTGAACATCAATAATTCCGAATTAGGGAAGTTCTCGATACCCAAGATAGTAAAGACATCATTGACACCGTCACCATTTGGACTGAAACCAGAGAAGATTGTTAAGTCTTCACAAGTCACTAAGACCGTTACAGTTGCTGTATCCTGACCTACTTCATTCGCTATGAAGTAAGTGAAGTTGTCTTCTTCACCACAGAACTCATCGTCTGGCGTGTAGATAAATGAACCTGTTTCATCCAAGTCAACTGTACCATTTTCAGGATTGGTAACAATACCGTAATCTATCAATGTACCGTTAATTGTGTCATTGTCCATTGTCTCAATATCAATACTCGTTTCGATTGCAGTCGAACGGTTATCATCAATTGCTACTGGAGGAATAAGACCTCCTGTACCCCCTTCTGCTAAGTTTACATTGACATTGATTGTCGTTGTATCACAGTAGCCTAAGTCATCGCAAATAACGATACAAGCTGTTGCTGTTCCTTCTTCGATAGCTTCAATATCTACACAGAAGCCGTCTAATGTAAAGGTTGCAATTTCACCACTTTGTTCTTCACAAGTATTTGTGATAGAAACAATTGTTCCTCCTAATTGCGTCGTATCAACACAGATGACATCTGACTCAGATACAATCATTGTCAAGTCTATAACTTCTGGTGTTGGTTGTAATACCGTGATATTTACTAAAGTAGTATCACAAGTACCAGCATCATCACAGACAACGATACATCCGCTTTCACTTCCGAAGTCAATTGCTGTGAAGTCAACACAAGTTTCAGTTCCCGTGAATGTGAAGTCGATAGTGTTGCCACTTTCTTCGGCACATCCATTAGTTACACTTACAATGTTACCATTCAATTCTGAAACATCTACACAAACCTCATCCGATGTTCCTGGTAAGACTGACAAGTCAATCGTTTCAGTTTCAGTAAGGATTGGGTCACCACCGCCAGTATTGCCACCACCGTTATCTTCACATGTTACAGTAACTGTGATTTCGTCAGAGCAATTTTCAGCATTTGTGATAACAATTGCGTGCGTTCCTTCACCAAGGTTGATACTTGTACCGTTAGGTGTTTGTACCGTACCCAAGACTAATGACGCCATGATATTTGTACCTTGCTGTACAAAATTGATGTTGCCATAAGTAGTGCTGGTATTACCACCGTCAAAGTTCAATTCATCAGCATCTAAGACCCAAGAACTTGTGTTATCGTTTGCATTCATAAATGCTACAATCTCTTCCAAATTCTGAACTGTACCGTTGAATTCTTCACCATTTACTGACCAGTTGATTGCATAAGGTCCCGTAGGTGCGATACTCGTCAATGGATAGTAGTAGTAATTCAATGCAATGTCATAGTTACATCCTGTGAAGTCAGAAATAATTTCACCGTTGTCAGTAATTGTGTAGTTAACGATGTCATTCATGTGAATACCTTCGATACACAATGAAGCCGTTTCGCCACAATCTTCTAAAGTGAAGTCAGCAGTTGTTTCAACAAATACATCGTAGTCGTCACAAGGATTATCAGTATCTGGACAATCGTCCGTCAAAGTAACCGTAGTTTGTGTTTCACAACCTTCTGTATCTGTAACTGTGATTGTGTAAACGTCAGAAATTAAATCGCTACGCGTTTGTCCCAAAATGCCGTCACTCCATTCAAAAGTATAATCGCCATTACCACCTGTCGCTGTGACTGATGCTGAACCAAATACTCCGTTTGTAGTACAAGGCTGAGAAATAACGCTTGCCGTAGCTGCACATTCTGAACCGTTGTTTCCTCCGTCTTCACAATCATCTGTCAATGCCACAGTTGCTGTCGTGTTACATCCGTTTCCGTCAGTAACAGTTACAACATAAGTTCCAGAAGATAAATCAGTACGAGTAGCACCTAATGTTCCGTCAGCCCAAGAGTACAAGTAAGTACCATTGCCTCCAGTCGCTGTAATCGTTGCTGCACCTAATGTACCGTCTTCAGCACATGGTTCAGCAGTTACAGTAGCTGTCGCTGCACAATCCATTGGATTTCCTCCGCCGTCTTCGCAATCTTCAGTGATGTTCAACATCAAGATTACAGAACAAGACCCGTCAGTTACAGTCACATCATACATTCCTGCTGATAAGTCAGTGCGCGTTGCGCCAATTCCATTATCAGACCACGCGTAAGTGTAATTACCATTTCCACCGCTAACAGAAATTGTTGCTGCACCATTTGATGTTTCACAATCTGCTTCAGCAATTACTTCGTAAGAAGCGTCTAAGTCACTTTCTTCTCCGATTTCGAAGACAAATTGACCTGGGCAACTTAAGTCAGCTGGGTTGAACACCATTACAGTGTAAGCACCTGCACCTAAGTCATTACGTACTGCACCCGTTTCACCGTCAGGCCACATGTAAATGTAGTCTGCTGGCGTAATACTAATTCCACCTGCACTTTCACAAGTTACTGGTGTGATATCAAATCCTGTAACTTGTGCTCCACCTTCTCCGATTACTTCGAAGACCACTTTGCGGAAACATCCAGGTTCAACTTGTACAAATACTGTGTAAGTACCTGCAATTAATCCTGTACGTCCGTTACCTACTGCGTTTGGTGTTCCTAAGTTTGGTATCCAGATGTAATCATAATCAGAAGCATTACCTTCTACATTGATTACTGCTGCACCGTCTGCATCACTACAGTTAGCATTAGTAATATCAACTCCTATAACTGTTGGTTGCGTACATCCACCGCCGTCGATACATTCATCATCAACAACTAATGTAAATGCGACGCTGCTACAGTTGTTATCATCACTGATTGTTACATTGTAAGTACCAGCTACTAAACCTTGACGGTCTTGAGGGTCATTTGTCCCGTCAATATCCGCCCAGTTGTAAGTATATGGTGCGTTTCCGCCAGTTACAGTCAAGTCGATAGTACCTTGTGTATCACAAGTCATATCTGCAATTACTGCATCTACTTCAATCACGTTTGGTGATGTTACTGTGAAGCAAGCTTCACCTGCTTGACAAGCATTTGCATCTGTTACGATTAGGCAATAAGTACCTACACCTAAGTTACCGTCTGTGTAAACATTACCGTCCGCGTCACGGATAACAATTGTCTCAGGATAAGCAAATCCGTCTGCGTAATTAATCGTTACATCTGCAGCTGCATCATTGATACCTGCACAACTTGTACTCACATCATTTGCTGTAATTGTTGCACCTGCTATATCGTTTCCGATTGAGAATAAATGTTCGTCAGAACATCCAGTCTCTGTATCTGTCACTGACAAGCTGTACATTCCAGCTGCCAAATCATCTCTATCACTTCCTGTGAAACCGTCATTCCATTCGTAAGAATAGTTGCCGCTTCCGTTCAAGATTGTAACATCAACTTCACCATTTGCAGTTCCACAAGAGGCTTCAGCTAAGATGACTACTTTGATTTCGAGAGAATTTGTCTCTTCGATTTCAACAGTCATTACATCTGTACAAGTTCCGTCTGAAACTGTTACTTGGTAATCACCAGTAGTCAAGTTATTACGAGTTGCCCCCGTACCACCGTCACTCCATGTGTAGTTGTAAGATGCTGGAGAAAGTGTTGCACTTCCATTTGCATCAGTACAAGTTGCTGGTGTTGTTGAACTTACTGTCGCTTGTGGTCCGTCACTGTTACCAATCACGATTGTTGTTGAAGTATTACAAGTAGGATTTCCTAAGACAGAAATAACTACTTCGTAAGTACCTGCTTCTAAACCAGTCGCGCTGTTACTTGAGCTTACGTTTGGTGTCCAGTTATATACATAATCTGTTCCTGCTAAAACAATTTCAGCAGAACCGTCATTGTTGCCACAAGTTGCATCATTAGAAATAACGCCTGTGATTGCTGGCTCGATACATTCTGTACCAGGGTCACAATCATTCTCAACAACTACTTCCACAACTACACTACAAGAGTTCAAGTCACTTACAGTTACGTTGTATGTCCCTGCGGCTAAACCGTCGCGGTCTTGTGCGTTATTTGCTCCTGCAATATCAGCCCAGTTGTATGCGTAAGTTCCGTTACCGCCAGATACTGTCAAGTCAACAGAACCTTGTGCATCACAAGTCATATCTGTAATTGATGTATCTACTACAAGAGTACTTGGTGCATTAACTGTGAAACATCCTTCACCCGCTTGACAACCATTTGCATCAGTTACAATGATACAGTAAGTACCAGCTCCTAAGCTTCCGTCAGCGAAAACGTTTCCGTTTGCATCGCGGATAACGATTGTCTCAGGATAAGCAAATCCGTCTGCGTAATCAATCGAAACGTTTGCTGTTGCATCGAACTCACCCGCGCAGCTTACGCTCACATCGGTTGCCGTTACGGTTGCACCAGATACATTGTTATTGATTGAGAATACTGTCTCAGCAGTACATCCTGTTGTCATATCTGTTACAGTCAAGCTATAAACGCCTGCTGCTAAATCATTTCTATCACTTCCTGTGAAGTTATCATTCCAGTTGTATGCGTAGTTGTTACTACCATTTGTTACTGAAATTTCAACCGAACCATTTGCGCTTCCACAAGTTGCTTCTGCGATTACTGTAGCGTTAACTTCAAGTGAGTTAACATCTTCAATTTCAACAGTTATAACATCAGTACAAGCTCCGTCAGAAACAGTCACTTGGTAATCACCTGCTGTCAAGTTATTACGTGTAGCTCCTGTTCCACCGTCACTCCATGCATAGTTGTAAGACGCAGGAGAAAGTGTTGCACTTCCGTTTGCATCTATACAAGTTGCTGGTGTTGTTGAACTTACTGTCGCTTGTGGTCCGTCACTGTTACCGATAACAATTGTCGTTTCAGCATTACATTCTGGGTTCATTATTTCAGAAACAACTACCACATAAGTACCTGCTGCTAAGCCAATCGCACTGTTACCTGTACTTACGTTTGGAGTCCAAGTGAATTGGTAACCAACCATTGAAGGCATTGTGATTTCAGCTGTACCGTCGTTATTACCACATGTTGCATCGTTAGATGTTACACTCGTAATCACAGGTGGAATACATGGCATATTACAACCATTATCGACTACGATACCTTCAGCACGTGCTACACAAGAGTTCAAGTCAGTTACAGTTACATTGTATGTTCCTGCATCCAAGTCGCCACGGAATGCAACATCTGCATTCGTATCACCCCAGCTGTATGAGTAAGAAGCTGTACCGCCCGATACTCCAACATCAATGCTACCTCCCATATCACAAGAAGTATCTGTGATTGATAAGTTAATCATTAATGCATCTGGCTCAGTTACAGAGAAACAATCTTGACCTGCAAGACATCCGTTAGCATCTGTTACGATGACACAGTACATACCTGCTGACAAGTTGTTTTCAGAAACTGTGTTTCCGTTAGCATCTGTAATTGTAACTGAAGAAGGCGTTGCAAATCCAGCTGATAAATCAACTGTATAATTCGCACTTGCATCTTCATCACCATTACAATCTAATGCTACATCTTGAGCGATAACTGTTGCACCTGCTACGTTGTCGATTAATTCAACCATTGCAGTCGTTTGACAACCTGTTTCTGCATCTGTTACAGTTACACTGTATGAACCAGAACTTAAGTTATCAATTGTTGCAGTCGTAGCACCATTGCTCCAATCGTATGCGTAAACGCCGCTTCCGTTTGCAGCAGTTGCTGATACACTACCATTTGTGTCACCACATGTCGGTTGTGTGATAATTGAAGTCGAAACAGTCAATGTGTTTGTTTCTTCAATCGTCAAGTTCAAGGCTGTTTGACATCCAACTGCATCCGTTGCAATAACAACGTAATCGCCAGCTAATAAATCATTACGAGTACTTCCTATACCGCCGTCACTCCATGAGAAGGCAACATCGTTAGGAGAAGATACTGTTGCAGAACCATTAGCCATGCTACATGCAGCAGCAGTTGTGCTTACTAATGCAATTTGAGGACCTTCCGTGTTACTGATACCAATGCTGATTTCAGTGAAACAAGCTGGGTCATCTGTAGTCGTTATTGTTACATTATAGTTACCTGCTGTTAAGTTATTAGCCGTAGCATTTGAACTTACGTTTGGTGACCAAGTGTAGAAGTAATTTCCGTCCGTGCTAATTGTGATAGAACCATTGTCCTCTCCACACTCTGCATCTGTAGCAGAAATACTAGTCACCATTGGAGGTGATAAACATTCACCACCTGTTCCACAGTCATTTCCAATAACAATTGTTTCATCAGAAGAAGAACATCCATTTGTATCAGTTACAGTAACGCTGTATGTTCCTGCTGCTAAGCCTGAACGATTGGCGTTTGTATTACCGTCATTCCACAAGTAAGTGTAGTTACCGTTTCCTCCGTTAACATCCAAGTTGATAGTACCACTTGGTGTACATCCTGAAGGAGTTGCCGTTACAGAAACACTGATAGTTCCACTTCCGATTACTGTAAAGCAATCTTCACCTGCTATACATCCATTTGCATCTGTTACAACAACACAGTAGTTACCTTCTGTTAAGTTACCGTCAGTAACTGTTGCTCCGTTTGCATCGCGAATAATGACAGTCGCAGGATTTGCGAAACCATTTTCGAAAGTGACATTGTAATCAGCAGTACCTAATGGTTGCGCACATGTTACTGTGATATCGCTTGCTGCTACTGTCGCTCCAGCCACATCATTAGTCAATGTGAATGTTACGATGTCCGTACATCCTGTATTTGTATCTGTTACTTGAACTGTGTAAGTTCCAGCAGCCATGTTCGTGCGTGTTGCACTTGTGAAACCGTCACCCCAGTCGTAAGTGTAAGAACCACTTCCTCCTGTTTCGATGATGATTTCAACTGAACCGTTGCTTGCACCACATATAGGTTCTGTAAGGATAACTTCTTTCGCATCTAAAGCGTTTCCGCCTCCAATTACGATTTCTGTTGTCGTGTTACAGCTTGCATCACTCAATTGAGCAATAACTACTGAGTAAGTACCTGCTGCTAAACCGCTTGCGCTGCTTGTGTTACTTACGTTTGGTGTCCAAGTATATGTATAGTTTAATGCGTTTCCTGCGACGTTAATAGTTGCTGAACCATTTTCTTCGCCACATTCTGCATCGTTAGTATCTACGTTGTTTACAACTGGTGCAACACACTCGCCACAACCGCCACCGACAGTTACGTTTTCTGTGTTTTCACAACCATTTGCGTCAGTAATGATAACTGTGTAAGAACCTGCTGTTAAGCCTGTACGGTTCATTTCATTATCAGAACCTGCAAGGTCTGACCAGTTGTAGTTGTATGGTGTTGTTCCACCGTTTACAGTCAAAGTAATTGTACCAGCTGTTTCACATGATTGCTCAGTTGCTGCCGCAGATGCCATTAATGCGTCTGGTTGAGTAACTTCGAAACAATCTTGACCTGCAGTACATCCATTAGCATCCATAACAACTAAGCAGTATGAACCTGGTATCAATGAACCATTTTCAACTTCATTATTAAGGACATTACGGATAATAACATTTGGTGGAGAAACAAATCCGTCATCATAAGTGATTGTTGGATTAATTGTTCCGTTCATATCACCGTTACAATCTAATGTTAAATCAGAAACGCTTACGTTTGCTGCTGCCACATTGTCTTGTAATGTAAATGTCAATAGAGTTGAACAAGCTGTTTCAGTATCTGTCACATTTACAGTGTACGTACCACCTGCCAAGTTATCGCGCGTTTGACCGTTACCACCGTCACTCCAGCTATATGTGTAAGTACCGTTGCCACTAGTGACGTTGATAGTTACGCTACCGTTATTCTCACCACATGCAGGCTGAGTATTCACTGTTTCACTCGCTTCTAAGTTTGAGTCAGCTTCAACTTCAACAGTAATGATAGTCGGACAATCAGCAATAGCTGGGTCAGTTACTTCTACTTGATAAGTACCTGCAACTAAGTTGTTGCGTGTGTTACCAATGAAGTTATCAGCAATCCAAGTGTAAGTATAAGTCGCTGGCGTAATAGTTACGCTACCGTCTGCCGCTTCACACATTGCATTTGTTACGTCGATATTATTAACACTTGGTCCGTCTGCATTTCCAATTACGAATGTTTCTGTTGCGAAACAGTCATCTTGACCAAGTGGATAAACAGTTACTGTATATATTCCTGCTGCCATTCCGTCTGCACTATTAGTAGTACTTACGTTTGGAGACCATTCGTAGATGAAGTTCTGAGCGTTTGTGCCGATTGCAGTTACAACTGCTGTACCGTCATCGCGTCCACAAGATGCATCTTCAATTGCAATTCCTGTAATTTCAGGAACATCACAGCTACATCCGTCAGCGATTGCTACATCTTGTTCACCTGTACATCCGTCAGAACTAGTCACTACTACAGTGTATGTACCTGGAGCCAAGTCTGTACGGTTTTGAGGGTCATTTGTACCCGCTAAATCCGCCCAGTCAAATGTGTATCCTGTACCTCCACCTGGAATAGTAATCGTCGCTGTACCTCCTTCATCACAAGTTGCATTATCTGTCGCTACTGCGAATATTGCACCTTCTGTTACAGTTACATTCACAGTTACAATAACTTCACAACGTTCTTCATTCGTGACTAATAAAGTATATTCGCCAGATGCAGAAGATGTTGCATTGCTTGTCACTAATGGAGAAGCTTCTGTGCTAAAGTAGTTGTTTGGTCCAGTCCATAAGTATTCAACTTCACCAGTTGCGTTCATCGCTTCTGAAGTCAATTGAATTGCTGCGCCTGCACACACTGTCTGGTCACCGTTTGTTTGAACGTTTAATTCTGGTAGAATTTCAACCGTTACAGACTCTGACTCAGAACATCCTTCAATAGTTGTTACTTCAACTGTGAAAGTATACTCACCACCAGCAGCTAAACTTGCATTTTCAATAGTAGGATTTTGTTCGTTAGAAGTAAATCCGTTTGGTCCAGTCCAAGAGAACAAGTCACCACCGTTAGAGAATAACTCTAATGTCTGACCTTCACATAATGGGCTGTTACTACTTACTGTTGGTGTTGGCTTACGAATTACTTCAACATCCGTCGTTAAGATTGCTTGACACTGTGACTCACTCGTCACTGTTACAGTATATAATCCCTCATGAATACCCAATTGAGCATTCGGAATATTAATATTGCTTTCACTCGATGTAAAGCCGTTTGGTCCAGACCATGCGTAAGTATAGATTGGTAAGCCATTCGTTCCTAATTGAATAACATCACCTTCACAAACTATTGGGTCACCTGTAACATCTACATCTAATCCGCCACCAACTACAACTTCAATTGTTGTCGTTGATGTACATCCGTCAGCGTAAGTTGCTACTACTGTATATGAACCGTTGAATATAGGTGTTACATTTGGTACTGTTGGATTTTGTTCTTCAGAGAAGAAGTTTGGTCCAGTCCAAGAGTAACTTACCGCGCCGTCGCCAGCTGTCAACTGTAATGTTCCGCTTTCACAGATTGGGCTATTACTATCAGCACCTAATGTTGGATTATCCAAGATAGTTACTGTAGTTGTTGCCATTCCAACACATCCGCCACCTTCAACGATTACAGATACTTCATAAGTACCAGGCTGCATCATTGTATAAGTTGGGCTTGCTGCATTTGGATTATCAAATGAACCTCCAGTTGCAGACCAAGTGTAAGTATCACCTGTTGCATCAACAGTGAAGTCAATACTTCCGCCACCACACAATTCATTCTCTGTCGGTGTGATTGTTACATCAATTGTTCCTAAGATAGTTACCGTCTGAGAAGCCGATACTGTATTATCACAATTGTCAGTCGCAGTCCATGTGTAAGTGATGATTTCGAAACAACCTACGCTGTTACTAGTTTCTTCAAGTACCACATCAATTGCTTGACCACAATCCGTTGCTGTTACATCAGCAGGTCCAGGGTTAGTTTCTCCATTGTTAGAGTCAATCGTAATATCGTTTGGAACGCCTACCAAAGTAGGTGCATCTTCATCGATTGTTGTGATTGTCTGCGTAACAGTAGTTGTGTTGCCACAGTTATCAGTAGCCGTGTAAGTACGGATTGTGATAGTCGGACAAGCTCCTGTCTGCGTTTCGTCATTGACAGTGATTGTTACATCATCATCACAGTTATCAGTAGCACTCAATGTTTCCTGAGTTGGGAAACCTTCTTCACAAGTCACCGTGACATTTGTCGTAGGTGTGCTTGTGAATGTTGGTGCTGTGGTGTCTTCGTAGCGAATGAAGATTGTCAATGTAGAAGAGTTTCCACAGTTGTCAATTGCTGTCCAAGTGCATTCTAAGATGCGGATACAGCCGTCATTCGATTGTTCTGTTTCAGTGAAATTCACATTTACATTATCATCACAATCATCTGTTGCATTAACAGAATTTTCACCCAAAACAAGTGTAGCATCACACTCTATAGTTAAAGTCTCCCCATTAGATAAACCAATTATTGCAGGATCAACGAAAGTCATCGTTGGTGCGCCGCTATCAGTCGCGTTAATAGTGTAAGACTCTGTAGTTACGTTGCCGCAAGCGTCAGTCGCTGTCCATGTACGTGTAATGATAACTCCACACTCTGTAGCTTCTGTTTCTTCAACAAATACTGAAGTGATGTTATTGTCACAGTTGTCAGTAACTGTTACTTGTGGTGCTGCTGGTAAGTTGTCAATTTCTCCACACTCAATTTCCTGATTTGCAGGAACACCAGCAATTGTTGGTGCCGCTGAGTCAGAAACATTGATTGTTTGACTTGCTACAGTTGCATTTCCACAATCATCAGTTGCAGTCCAAACACGCGTAATCGTGTATTGGTAAGCACAGAAACCTTCAGCAATTGTTTCTTCGAAACCAATCGTCACATCGTTATCACAGTTATCTGTTGCAGATAATGTTTCACCAGCTGGAATAGCATCACATTCAGCGAATATTGTCGCTTGTGGAGTACTATTAAATACTGGAGCTGCATTGTCCGTAGTATTGATAGTTTGTGAAGCAGAAGTGCTGTTTCCACAAGCATCAGTTGCTGTCCAAGTACGGATGATAGTCTCACCACATTCGTTAGCTGTTGATGTCTCATCGAATACAACTGTTAAGTCGCCGTCACAGTTATCTGTAGCTGTTACGTTTGCAGTGTTACCAATATTTCCACCGTCACAAGATGCATCTAAATCATCAGGAACTCCTGCTAATGTTGGTGCTTCTGTATCTTGAACTGTAATAGTATATGTTTCAGTTGCTGTGTTTCCGCAATCATCCGTTGCGGTGAATGTCGTTACGATTTCATATTTCGTAGGACATGCGTTAGTTACAGGAACTTCAACTGTATTGAAAGTTAATTCAACATTATCGTCACAATTATCTGTAGCTGTTACTCCGTCAAAGTTCAATGTTGGAGTAGCACCACACTCAACTGTTTCATCAGCAGGTACGCCAACGATTGTTGGTGCAGCGTCATCTGTTACATTTAATACTTGTGAAGCAGAAGTACTATTTCCACATGCATCAGTTGCTGTCCAAGTACGTGTGATTACTAAATCACATCCTGTACCTGTTTGCGTTTCGTCAAAATCAACAGTGACGTTGTCATCACATGCATCAGATGCAGTTACTGTTGCTGGCTCTGTAATATCACTACAGTTAACCGTAGCATTTGCAGGAACACCTACAAGAGTCGGAGCTGCATCATCAGTGATGTTGAAGTTAACCGTTTCAGTAGTTGTATTTCCACAAGCATCAGATGCTGTGAATGTTACTGCGATTACGCCATTTTGTGGACAATCTCCTGATAATTGCTCGATTTCAACAGTTACAGTTGCATCTCCACAATTATCACTTGCTGTTACATTATCGAAGTTCAAGTTTGGAACTGACTCACAAGAGAATTCTTCACCTGAAGGTAAATTATCAAATGTTGGATTAACAGTATCCATGATGTAAATCATGCGGCTTTCTTCCGTTGCATTTCCACAATTATCAACTGCAGTCCAAGTGCGAGAGATAATAACTGGACAGTCTCCGTCTTCTGAAATTTGTGTTTCTTCGTATGTTACTGGAACATCGAAATCACAGTTATCAGTAGCTGTTACTGTTGGCGCTGTTGGAACATTATCACACTCAACCGTTACGTCTTGTGGTAAGCCAACTAATTCTGGTGCAGTTTGGTCAACAACAGTTAATGTTTGTTGTCCAATTGTTGCATTTCCACAATCATCTATTGCCGTCCAAGTACGTGTAATTGTGTATGAGTCAGCACAAACGCCTTGCTCAATTACATCGCTGAAACTGATTTCTACATCTGTATCACAATTATCCGTTGCAGTTACTGCCTCTGCTGAAGGAATGTTATCACATTCAACAAAAGCATTTGCAGGAACACCGACAATCACTGGACCTTCATTATCTTCTAATGAGATAGTTTGTGATGCGCTGCTGCTATTGCCACAGTCATCCGTTGCAGTCCAAGTACGTACGATTGTTTGTCCACAATCCGTTTCAGTAATGTCTTCCGACATTTCAACTGTTGGGTTTGTATCACAATCATCACTTGCTGTTACGTTTGCAGAACCAGCATCTGGTGCTTCACCACAAGAACCGCTAACATCGGCAGGCACACCCGCTAATGTTGGAGCTGTAGTATCAGTTACAGTTACAGTTCTAGTATCAGAACTTGCATTTCCACAATCATCCGTTGCTGTGAATGTGTAAGTAACTACATAGTTACCGTCACAGTCACCAGGAGTTGTATCGCTACTAACAGTGATTTCAACATTATCATCACATGTATCTGTTGCTGTTGCATCAGCTGCTGTGAATGTAGTTACTGTTGCACAATCAGCAGTTACGTTTTGTGGTAATGATGCAAATTCTGGTGCGCTGCTATCCGTAATTTGGATGACTTGCGTCTCAGTTGCAGTATTTCCACAATCGTCAGTTGCTGTGTATGTGAAAGTGATTGTTCCGTTACAAGGGTCACCCGCTTGTGTTGTTTCAACCGTTACGTCCACATTAGTATCACAGTTATCTGTTGCTGTTACACTTGCCGCAGTTGGCAAGTTATCACAATCTGCCGTTCCACCCGCTGGTACACCAACAAGTGTTGGTGCAGTTGTATCATCGAAAGTTGCAGTGTATGTTTCTGTTGCAGTATTACCACATGCATCTGTCGCTGTGAATGTCGTGATGATTTGGTATGAACCTTCACAATCACCTTGTACAGTTTGTTGTGAGTTCTCTACTGTTACACCTGTATCACAGTTATCAGTTGCTGTTACGTTATCAAAGTTGAAGTTCACATCTTCGTCACACTCGTATGCGTTATCCGTTGGTACGCCAACTATACTTGGTGCTTCTGTATCGGTTGTTGTGATAACTTGTGTATCAGAACTTGTGTTTCCACAGTTATCTGTCGCTGTCCAAGTACGTGTGATTGTTTGTCCACAATCATCATTTGTGATTTGCTCATCAAATGTGATTGTTACATTCGTATCACAGTTATCAGATGCAGTTACATTTGCTGAGTCTGAACTTGGAATATCACCACAGTCTGCTGTTGCATCCGCAGGTACTCCTGCTAATGTTGGTGCAGTTGTATCATTCACTGTTACTGTCGCAGTTTCGATAGTTGCGTTTCCACAATCATCAGTCGCTGTGAATGTGTAAGTGATTGTGTAGTTTTCTTCACATAGACCAGGAGTCGTTGCTTCTGAAATTGCAATCTCTACATCATCGTCACAAGTATCAGTTGCTGTTGCATCTGCTGCTGTGTATGTTGGAATATCATCACATTCAACTGTTACATCCGAAGGTACATTTGTGAATTCAGGTGCGCTGTTGTCAATTACTTGAACTGTTTGCGTCTCTGAAGTTGTATTGCCACAATCATCTGTTGCTGTGTATGTGAAAGTAATTACGCCTTCACATCCAGAACCCGTTTGCGTCATTTCAACTGTTACTTCAACATCTGTATCACATGCATCTGTCGCAGTTACATTAGCTGCTGTTGGTGTTTCATCACATTCAACTGTTCCGCCTGTCGGTACGCCAACTAATGTTGGTGCAGTTGTATCGTTGAAAGTTGCTGTGTATGTTTCTGTTGCAGTATTACCACATGCATCTGTCGCTGTGAATGTCGTGA
>CAZQTE010000074.1:0-2985 GCA_964595615.1 uncultured Saprospiraceae bacterium | reverse complement strand
ATGCGTTATCCGTTGGTACGCCAACTATACTTGGTGCTTCTGTATCGGTTGTTGTAATCACTTGCGTTTGTGCAGTTCCATTACCACAATCATCAGTTGCTGTCCAAGTACGTGTGATTGTTTGTCCACAATCATCGTTTGTGATTTGCTCATCAAAGTCAATCGTCACATTATCATCACAAGCATCAGTAGCTGTTACGTTTGCATCATTTGCATCTGGAATATTTCCACAATCAGCAGTCATGTCCGCAGGTACGCCAACTAATGTTGGTGCTACACGGTCAAGAACGATGATAGTTGCATTTGTTGTTGCAGTATTACCACAGTTATCAGTTGCTGTGAATGTATAGATTACAAAGTAGCTATTTTCACAATCGCCAGGCGTTATATCGCTTGTTGCTGTGATTTCTACATTATCATCACAATCATCTGTTGCTGTAGCATCCGCACCTGTATAAGTAGGTACTTCGTCACATTCAACTGTGATATCCTGTGGTCCAGAAACTTCAGGAGCTTCTGTATCTGTAATCGTTACTGTTGCTGTTTCAGTTACTGTATTTCCACAATCATCAATTGCTGTGAATGTATAAACTACAGTTCCGTTACAATCATCACCTGATTCTGTTTCAGTTACTGTTACTTCAACGTCGTTATCACAGTTATCTGTTGCAGTTACATTTGCAGCAGTTAATGTTTCACTACAAGATGCGTTTGAGTCAGCAGGAACGCCTACTAAGACTGGTGCAGTTGTATCGTTGAAGTTTTGTGTATATGTTTCTGTCGCAGTATTTCCACATGCATCCGTTGCAGAGAACGTGTAAATGATTTGGAATTGACCTTCACAATCACCTTGTACTGTTTGGTCTGTTACTGTTACATCTATGTTATCAGAACAATTGTCCGTTGCTGTTACGTTAAAGTTAACTGCACCGTCATCGCTACATTCGAAGTTTGCATCTGCAGGTACTCCAGTAATAACTGGCTCTTCTGTATCTGTAGTAGTAATAACTTGTGTTGCCACAGTTTCATTTCCACAGTCATCAGATACTGTCCAAGTACGTGTGATAGTTACACCACATCCATTTGTTACGATTTGCTCGTCAAATGCGATTGGTAAATCAGTATCACAGTTATCTGTTGCAGTTACGTTTGCAGAACCCGCTTCTGGAATATCATCACACTCTACTTCAATATCAGCAGGAACACCCGCTAATTCAGGAGCAGTAGTATCAGTAATGATAATTGTTTGTGTTGCCGTCGAAACGTTTCCACAAGCATCAGTTGCTGTCCAAGTACGGATTGTTGTGTATGATTGAGGACAACCGTTTTCTGTTGTTTGCTCATCTAACTCTAAAGTAGGGTTATCATCACAATTATCAGAAACTGTTACATTCAATTCAACTGCATTGTAATCAGAACATTCAGCATTTACATCTGCAGGAACGCCTGCAATAACTGGTGCTGTTTCATCACCGACAGTAATACGTTGTTCTTCAACAGTTGTATTACCACAGTTATCAGTTGCAGTCCAAGTACGTACAATTGTGAAGTTTTCAGCACAATCGCCTGGCTCTTCGGTTTCATTGAAAGTCAATGTCACATCATTATCACAATTATCTGTCGCTGTTACTGTACCTTCAGCTGGTGCTTCAGGGATTGCATCACAATCAACTTCTGCATCAGCAGGAACACCCGTAATTACTGGTGCTGTTTGGTCAAGTACTATGATATTGTATGAGTCAACTGTTGCATTTCCACAGTTATCAATTGCAGTCCAAGTACGCGTGATTGTGTAACTTTCAGAACAGATACCCGGAGTAATTGATTCTCCGTAAGTTACTGTTACGTCTGAGTCACAGTTATCACTTGCTGATACATTTTCTGGAACAGAAGGAATATCATCACATTCAACTGTTAAGTCCGCAGGAACACCAGTTAAAGTTGGTGCTTCATTATCCAAGATAATTACAGTCTGAGAACCTGTTGCAATATTGCCACATTCATCTGTTGCTGTCCAACGACGAATTAAAGAACCACCGTCAGGACAAGATGTACTTGCCGTGAAGTCTTCTTCAAGAGTTACAGTTGCTGTACCACAAAGGTCAGTTGCTGTAGGTCCGTCAGTTGGTAAATCATCGTCACAATCAATTGTAATATCTGCAGGAATTCCTACTAACTCAGGAGCAGTTTCATCAATGATAGAGAATGTTGCAGTTGTTGAACTTGCATTTCCACAATCATCCGTTGCAGTAAAGATTACTGTTGCAGAACCTGTCTCACCACAATCATCACTTAATGCAGTGAAGTTGTTAGTCCAAGTCAAGTTTGTAGTACATCCGTCAGAAGCGATTGCACCTCCGTTAGCATCCAACCAGTTTTGTAACTCGTTGCCATTGTTTGCTGGGGAACATTCAACTTCTTGATTTTGTGCTTCTACACTGAAATCAGGTGCTTGTGTATCTTCAATGATAAACTGAGCAGTTGTACTTGCAGAGTTAGCACAATCATCACTTGCTGTGAATACTACTGTATAAGTACGAGTCAATCCACATTCTGCCTCAAATACATTTGCATCGTAGTTACTCGTCCAAGTCACATCGCTACAATCGTCAGATGCTGCTGCACCGCCATTGTTTGCTAACCATGCTTCTAATTGAGCAACATTGTTAGATGCGTCACACTCAACAGTCATTGTTTCTGCTTCAGTATCAATACTTGGTACTGCTGTATCAATGATGATGAATGTTGCAGTTGTTGAACTTGCATTTCCACAATCATCAGTCGCCGTGAATGTTACTGATGCGAAACCAGTCGCACCACAATCATCAGATAATGCGGTGTAATCATTTGTCCATGTTACCTCTGTATCACATGCGTCAGTAGCAGTTGCGCCACCATTACTTGCTAACCATGCATCTAAATCAGCTTGATTACCTGCGCCGTCACATTCAACTGTTAAGTCAGATGCGTCAGTTAAAATTGGTG